>CAYPIZ010000001.1:0-4861 GCA_964410935.1 uncultured Acetobacter sp.
GAGCTCTTACCTCGCCTTTTCAACCTTACCAGATAAAATCTGGCGGTAACTTTCTGTGGCACTTTCCCGTGGATTTCTCCTGCCGGACGTTATCCGGTACCTTGTTTCCATGATGCTCGGACTTTCCTCACCAATTACTTAGCGCAGCTATCCAGCCACCTTTCTGTAGCTTTACCACACTTTATTATAAAATCAACGTTTTTAAGGCCGAGAAGGCGATTTTTTAAAAAAATTTACCATTTTTTAATTTTTTACTTGTTTTGTTTAAATTTTGTGTTATTTTGTCCACACAATAGAGTCGGAAGCGACTTATGAACTGAAAAATACGGAGTTTTTATAATGACAAAAAATAAATTTATTTTAGGCTTTTTGGCGGTGGCAAGTCTTTTTGTTGCAGAAAGTGCTAAAGCAGAGTGCGACGGTTTTTACCTTGCGGCACGTGGTGGTATGGCAAAAATCGAAGTTGACGACAGTCGTGGTGGTGTTGATAACAGCTATTCTGACTATGTCGTAGATAAAAAGAGATTTATGGCCAGTGGTGCCTTAGGTTATCGTTACAAACATGTTAGAGGTGAGCTGGAATATGTTTGGAGAAAGAAAAATGATGAAACCGTTGCCGGTTTTACTACTGGAGAATTTAAATCTCAGTCTTACATGTTTGTTTTGTATTACGACTTTTTCCCTTACTATTGGTTTACTCCATTTGTTAATGCTGGTGTTGGATACACACAAAATCGTTTATCTTTCTACAATTCCACAGTTGACGTAAAACATAGTATTAAAGATGATTCGTTCACATGGTCTTTAGGTGCCGGTATTTCTGCAAAGATTACGAATCGTTGGAATGTAGATTTAGGCTATCGTTACTACGATATGGGTGACGGCTTGGCCGTATACAATGGAAAAACTGACGTAACCGATCATGAGGTTTACTTAGGTCTCCGTTACGTTTTGTAGATAAGCAGCATATCTTAACTTGCAATCTTTTCTTTATTCCCTTATTTTAGAGGAAGTTTGAATTGATTTTGGAGTAACGGATATGAGCAATAAATTATTTGGAACAGATGGTGTTAGAGGTGTTGCAAACCTTTATCCGATGACAGCCGAGTTTGCTTTTGATTTAGCTCAAATATTAAGTACCTTGGCTTGTACGGAAAAGAAAACCGTTGCAATCGGCAAAGATACCCGCATTTCCGGAGATATGCTTGAAGCTGCGCTAAGTGCCGGTTTCACAGCAAACGGAATAGATGTTATCTTGTTAGGTGTCGTTCCGACTCCGCTCTTAACGCTTAAAACACCATCACTCGGGGTTGATATGTCGCTGATGATCACGGCATCTCATAACCCTTATCAAGACAATGGTATAAAGCTCATAGATAAAAACGGAGACAAATTTCCTGATGAGTTTTATGCCGAAGTTGAGGGGCTTTTGGAACAAAACAACAAGTCTGGGATAAATAAGAATAAGAACGAAGGTAATAATAAATCACTCCAAAGTCCCTCCCCCCTTGGGCGAATCCATAGAAACGACTCCGTAGTCAGTGAATATATCGCAGACATGCAGCAAATCGTCCCGCAAGCATCTTCTCTTAAAGGTTTACCCCTTATTTTGGATTGTGCAAACGGGGCATATTCTTATATTTTACCAAAGCTGTTTGAAGATTTAGGGGCAGATGTTGTGGCTATAAACAACACACCGGACGGCTATAATATAAACAAAAATTGCGGTTCACAGCACATAGAACAACTTTCTCAAACCGTTCAAGAAAAGCACGCTCATTTTGGCGTTGCCGTGGATGGCGACGGTGATCGCATCATTTTAGTTGATGATAAGGGTGAAGTTATTGACGGAGATCAACTGATTTGCTTTTTAGCACATTATCTTGATGCCCGTAACATGCTTCCCAACAAAGCCGTTGTTACAACGGAATGGTCTAATCTTGGTTTAGGGAATTATCTCAAAGCAAACGGTTTTAACTATTTTTCCAGCAAGGTGGGGGAAAGATATGTGATTGACCTGATGAAAGAAAAACACGCCCTTCTTGGGGGAGAAGTTGTCGGGCATATTGTTTTAGCCTCTTATGCTAAAACAGGCGATGCGGCTGCCACCGCTGTTGTTCTTGCTCTGGCATATCTGGCAGACGGAAGAAAAATGAGCGAAATTTTTCCGATGTTTGAAGCCTATCCTTGCCTTATAGAAAACATCCGTTTTTCCACCAAAGAATATATGCTTGAAAGTGTTGAACACGAGGATGTTAAACAGGCTTTGGCAGAATCCAAGGAATTACTTGGTTCGGATAGCACCCTCATAGCCAGAAAATCCGGCACGGAACCGGTTATTAAGTTGCGCGTTGAGGCCAAAGACGAAGCCTTGGTACAACAAGTTTCTGCCCATTTGAAAGAACTTATCTCCGCTTATCAAAAATAGCTTAGTTGGTAATTTCTTCTAACTGCTGTAAACTTTGGCTGATTTGTTCATCTTTTAAGGTTAGGATGCTATTCTTTTTTAGCCCGTTTCTGATTTTATTTTTCACGGTAGTTGGATTTAATTCATTTTCGCTGTCTTCTTGTTTGAGAGCTCTCTTCCACTGGAAAACGGCTTCATTTTTACGCCCGCCAAACCAATAAGCATCCCCAAGGTGATCCGTAATTACGGCATTCTGCGGATTTAATTCGGAGGCTTTTTCAAGGTAATTAATTGCTTTATCATAATCTCCGGTTTTGAAGTAAACCCAACCGAGGCTATCCATAATCACCCCGTCATTCGGATTTTTCTCATAAGCTTCAACAATCATTTGCGTTGCCTTATCTGCATTTATATCGTATTTCAGCCAGCTGTAGCCTAAATAATTCAAAACTTGCGGATGACGATTACTCAGTTTTAAGGCTTTTTCCAAGCTCTTTTCAGCCTTAGGCCACTCATTATTTTTATCATAAGAAACGGCAAGAGCATAATATACCGGCCAATATTTTTCGCTTTCATAGAAAATCGCATCTATTGCCTCGTTGTAATATTTTATGGCTGATGTTTGGTCGTTATTCATACGAAATGCATCACCCAAATTAAACAAAACTTGAAAATTTTTAGGATTGTTTCGTAAAAGTTTTTTCAAAACACTGATCGCCTCGTCTTTTTTATCTTCTATCAACAGATTATTGGCCTTCTTCATTTGCGCTGTGTAATAAAGCTCCGAATCTTTAGCAATCGAATCGTAATATTTATTGGCATCTTCCGGTAACTCTCTCTCTTCAAAAATATCCGCCATAGCAATTTTTGTAATATCGTTATTGGGATTAAAATATTCGGAAATAGCCATATACATTTGCGCATAATCGTATCCGGAAGGAACAGACTTAAACAAAAGAGCAACCTCTAAGAAGACTTCTGCTACCCCTTCATTGATATTTTGAACAATCGGCGCCGTATTTCTTTTGCTTGCTTTAATTTTATCACTCAAAGCCGATAACATTTCTTTCATATTATTGGAGCCGTAATATTTTGATACCAAATTTTCAGCCTGTTCTCTTTTCCCGGTACGAACGTAAAAATTAGTAATAATTTGTAATGCTCTGAAAGACATATTGTTGTCTTTATCATTTACAATTTCATCATAAAAAGACGCTGCTTCATCAGGCTTATCAAACTTTTCTGCCAGCAATCCGGAATGCAAGTTATACACGGTTTTCAGTTCTTCCACACCGGCGATTTTTTTTATGGAATCAAACGTATTTTTATAGTTATTTTCCCCGGCATAACTCCAGGCATAAAATAGCGGCGACACTAAATTTTTGTATGTTTTTTCTTTGATGTTTTTTAATGACGTTCTGGCTTTCTCGTATTCTCCGTGTTTAAAGGCATGGGTTGCGAGAATTACATCAATGAAATTATTTTTATCCCCGGCATCTCTGGCACGGGTGGCATAAGGAACGGCTTCATCAATTTTCCCTTGCGAGGCCAAAATAATGTACGTTTTACCGAGCAAATCCTCATTTACCATCCCTTTTTCTATGGTTTTTTCGTAATAATATGCTGCTTTGTCATAATCCTGCCGAACATGGGCTACCTTGCCGGCAAGGTAGTTGCCATATACAGAATTTTCCGTCTGATATTCCACCATCGGCATTTTTTCATAAAAATTGATAAAATTCCCCGTACAAGAGTTGAACACCCCTATTCCGCTCAATAATGTTATAATATAACTCGTTTTCAGCATCATTTTAAAATTCCCATATTTTTTGGCATCTTATCTTTTTTTGGTTTAAATTTAAACTAAATTTATTATATTTGTGTAAATAATTACTTTATGTTGCAATAAAAAGTGTATCGGTATAATTTGTGGAGCATGGATACAGAGATTAACATTGAAGAGCTTTTAGATTGGTATATGTGGGCCGGCGTGACGGAAACATGTTCTGATACTCCTTGCCTTATGCAAGATATACAAAAGTTTCCCTCTGCACCCGTTACAACCGGCAATATGCCTACTAACGCGCCTAAACCCGTTATTCAATCTTTTGCTGATATTTCAAAGAATGCTCGTGATATTTGTTCTTCTGCAAAGACGCTGGAAGAACTTAAAGAATTGTTGCTCAAATTTGAAGGATGCAATCTCAAAACAACTGCGGCTTCCACTGTTTTCGGCTCTGGAAATCCGCAAGCTAAAATCATGCTTATCGGGGAAGCTCCGGGAGCAGATGAAGATAGGGCCGGCTTGCCTTTTGTAGGGAAATGCGGAAAGCTGTTAGATAAAATACTTGCTTCCATACAACTTAATAGAGAAGAGTGTTATATTACCAATGTTTTGCCTTGGCGACCACCGGGGAATCGAACACCGACGGATGAAGAAGTGGCTTTGTGTTT
>CAYPIZ010000001.1:4961-14563 GCA_964410935.1 uncultured Acetobacter sp.
TTTTTGCGTCTTAAAAAGAAAATAGGCGAAATGTAAGATTTTTTCTTTCTTTTAACAAATATTAAATCTTTTTCTTATATCATGCCTTTAGAGGAAAGATGTTAAGAGGTTTAAAATGAAAAAATCTATATTTAATTTGGTTGCTTTACTGTTAGGCGTGAGCGTGTTTGCTACGAATAGCTTTGCCGCTGAAAGAGTGTCACCTGTTAATACAGCCGCTAAACAAGCACAGACAGAAGAACCTACAACTAATGGAAATGTTGTCGTATTCAAAGTACATGACATAAAACCTGTGAGTAGTGACGGGGTTGTAACAGGATGTGATTTTACGTTAACTTTATACAACAGAACATCCGTTAACTTCAGATCTTTCACATTAAATATGGATTGGAAAGATTCCGTACAGGATAATTTTAAATTCGATAAGTATGTTGAATCAATCTTAGGTTCAGAAGAAGCTGCAAAGCAGAAGCAATTCATAAATTCCAAATTCAAACAATCTCCGCTACAGACCTCTATAACCGTCAACGCTTTTGGCGCGGATAAACAGATTTCCATTAATTCACATATTGATAGTGAAAAATGCTACCTGATGTTAAGTAAAGCCTCTTATTCCGTTACGCCTTGCGATATTGTTCGCAACATGACTTCCGGAAAAGGATTAAACATCGGAACTTCCGGAACGGAATGCTCCACTTTGTTCCAAATGGTTGATACTTCAAATCCGGAATATTTTGGTGTATTCAAAGATATCTCAGCAACGGAAATTGCTTCCAGAAACAGCGCAGAAGAAAAAAGAGAACTTTCGGATGTTGATCTGGTTATCGACAAAATTGTTGAGAATCTCGGTGTTTCCGGAAAAACTTTGGCAGAAATTAACTAATCAGGTTGGTTGCCATGAAAAAAGGGATTGTCCTCTTTTGTTTGCTCTTTTTGATGAGTTCTCCTTGTCTTAACGCTCAGGTTTTAGATGATGGGGTGACACCTGCACCGTCTACTTTAAAGGTGGAAGATGTTGATGAAGCTCTTTTTGACGAAATGTTTAGCGAATTTTCAGAGACAGAGAAGGATGTTACTTTAAAGAAAACTTTTGATGATGCTTTGACTGCCGGAAGCACGGCTCCCACTGGTGATTATGGTGGTATTCTTCCCCTAAACGGAGATATGCAAATCGGGGTGACAAACGGAAGTTTTAGAATCTTTCAAGACGTTTATGGTAGAACTGCCTGCACTTTTACCGTAACCTTGATTTCTCATTTAGATAGAGGAATTAAGGTTATGGGGTTAAATTTGATTTACCCTAAACGTAATTTTGCTTTTGTCTTCAAAGATATTCCGGAAAACGGCACTCAGGTAAAAACGATAACAACCAGGGGCGATATTTGTTACAACCTTTCCGGAGTACCGGATATTCGCATTAACAAGTGCAGAATTTTTAATGCTTCCAGCGGGGAATGTACAAAGCGTATCGTATGGAACGACACCATTGCTAATACAGAGCATTAAAAAACAATCTTTTGCTTTATAAAATTTAACCAATCTTTAGATATTTCCCTATAAACTTCCCGTGGAACAAAGGGAAAATTATGAAAAGGGCTTTAACTACATTGTTTTTTATCCCAATGCTTTTTGGATGTTACGCCAGAAGCAACGGTGTTCCTTTGTTTAACAGTTACGGTTGGGGATATAATGCCGATAAAGTTGTCGTTCAAAAAGGTGATACCCTTTACAGCCTCTCCAGAAAATATCAAGTTCCTCTAAAAAGTATGATTGAGCTTAACAGCTTGGAGGCTCCCTACACATTAAATGTCGGACAGGTTTTAAGTTTGCCTGTTCAACAAACACATACTGTTGCTAAAGGGGATACTCTTTATAGTATTTCAAGAAAATACGATGTTGATGTAACTTCCCTCAGCAAACTTAACGGCTTAACCGAACCTTATATTTTAAATGTCGGCCAAGTTTTGGCTTTACCGGATAACTTAGGCTCCGGAACAGTATCCGTTGCAGATAATACAGAATCTCAAGGTGTTGTATCAAGTTATTCCTATACTTCGACAAAAACAACACCTACACAATCTTCACAAACAACAAAATCAGTGGCGACAAAATCGTCAGCCTCAACTCAGACAAAAACGTCTTCTGCGAAAAAAGTAGCCAAAACTAAGACAATTCAAAAATCTTCTTCCACAAAAACTGTTTCTGTATACCGTAAAAGTAAATTTATGTGGCCGGTTAACGGTTCTGTTGTTTCCGGTTTCGGATCTGTCGGTCAGGGACGGCGGAATGACGGTATAAATATCAAAGCAGCCACGGGAACAAATGTCAAAGCCGCGGATAAGGGAGTTGTTGCTTATGCCGGAAATGAATTAAAAGGTTTCGGAAATCTGGTTTTAATTAAGCACGCCGATGGTTATATTACGGCATATGCTCATAACGATAAACTTTATGTTAAAAAAGGACAGACTGTCTTACGTGGAGAAAAAATCGCCACCGTCGGAAGTACCGGTAGTGTTAACACGCCGCAGCTTCATTTCGAAGTCAGAGCCGGCAAGAAGGCTGTTAATCCCCGAACCTATTTACCATAAATAAAAACCTCCTTGTTTTGTAAAATTTCGTGGTAAATCTGTCAGTTTAAAGTTGTATCACGGATTTTTTTTAATTAAAATCCTTGTAGAAGTAATTTTAATTGGAGAACAATATGTTTATAACGGAAGCAATTGCTGCAACAGAAGCAGCCGCACCGGCAGAAGCAAGCCCATTAGCGGGATTTCTTATTCAGCTAATTCTTGTTTTTGCTATTTTTTATTTTCTGCTTATTCGTCCTCAACAAAAGAAAATGAAAGAGCATGAAGATATGCTTAATGCCATCAAACCCAAAGATGAAGTTATCACCGGTGGGGGAATTTACGGGCGTGTTGTTAAGGGTGATGAGGACACATTGACTATTGAAATCGCTAAAGGGGTGGAAGTTAAAGTGTCGCGTGCAACCGTAAGAGAAGTTGTTTCACCAAAAGAAAATTCTAAATAATTTAAGTGAGAAAAATATGTACAAACTATCATTACAAAGAATCATTATGATCTTGGCAGTTTGCGTATTAGGTATCTTTTTTACCGTACCAAACTTTGTTAAAGATGCAAAAAACACTCTACCTTCATGGTGGCAACCCGTAAACCTTGGGTTAGACTTGCAAGGTGGATCAAGCTTGCTACTTGAAGTGGATTTAGATGCTGCTTTGAAAGACAGAATGCAGAATTTGGAAGATTCTGCACGTTCTGCATTAAAGGAAGTTCGGATTCGCTATCAAGGGATTAATTCCGGAGCAGATGGCTTGAAAGTTAAAATTGCTGATGCCGGTGCCAGAGCAAAAGCCATCACTCCTTTACGCAAAATGGATGAAGGCTTGGTTGTAACGGATAACGGCGAAAACGTTTTGATTGTTACCTACGACGAACCGGCATTGAACGAAATCAGACGTAAGTTGGTGGATCAATCCATTGAAATTGTACGTAAGCGTATTGATGAATACGGCACAAACGAACCGATTATCCAAGCACAAGGATACGGACGTATTTTAGTCCAACTTCCTGGCGTTCAGAATCCGGAAGAGATTAAAGTTCTTTTAGGTAAGACGGCAAAAATGACTTTCCATTTGGTTGATAGTTCAACCACCGCTGTTGAAGCAAAACGCGGAAAATTAAAAAGCTCTTCCCGTCTTATCAGAGGCAGTGCCGGTGAGCAGTATGTTATTGTCAGAAAACCTGCTGTTGACGGTTCAACTTTGACAGACGCCAGTGTTTCTTTCCAAGATGGATCTGCTGCCGTTAGCTTTAAGTTTAATAATTTAGGAGCTAAAAAATTTGGTGATGTAACCAAAAATAACGTTGGTGAGCAGTTGGCTATTGTGTTGGATGACGAAGTTATTTCCGCTCCGACAATTCAATCTGCTATTACAGGCGGTTCCGGTGTTATTACAGGAAACTATACCTCTGAGAGCGCTCAGGAATTGGCTTTACTTCTTCGTTCCGGTGCTTTGCCTGCCCCTCTTAATATTTTGGAGGAAAGAACTGTTGGTGCCGGCCTTGGAGCCGACTCTATTGAAGCCGGTATTTTTGCCTCCATCATCGGTTTCATCGGAGTATTGGTATTTTTACTGTTAGCCTATGGCTTATTTGGTTTATTTACCTCTATTACCGTTTTCTTGAACCTATTTTTAATGCTCGGTGCTTTAAGCATTCTCGGTGCCACACTTACATTACCTGGTATTGCCGGTATCATTTTGACCATCGGTATGGCAGTTGATGCGAACGTTTTAATTTTTGAACGTATGCGTGAGGAAGTTAAAAGCGGTCGTTCAATCAAAGATGCTTTGGAAACAGGGTTTAACTTTGCTTGGGGAACGATTATAGACTCCAACTTAACAACGTTGATTGCAGCAGCCGTATTGTTCTACTTTGGTAGTGGGCCGGTAAGAGGTTTTGCCGTAACGCTTGCCGTTGGTATTCTAACCTCTTTATTTACTTCCGTAACGGTAACCAGATTAATTATTACAGCTTGGTTTAACCGTTATAAACCAAAAGCATTACCGATTTAATTTGATAAGGAAGAACTAAAATGAAAATGTTAAAATGGATAACTAAAGATACTAATATTGATTTTATGAAGGCAAGAAAATTCACCTACATTTTATCAGGTGTTTTGATTGTGCTTTCAGTATTAAGTATGTATTTTAAGAGCTTCAATTTCGGAATTGATTTTTCCGGTGGTGTTTTGATGGAAATTAAGTCTGAACAACCAATAAACGTAGAAGATATACGTTCTAAATTGAGTGTTTTGAATTTGGATGAACTAAATTTGCAAACAATTGGCACCAACGGGGATGAACTTATGATCCGTGCTCAGGCCGAAAATGCAGATGATGCCGCGCAGAGAAAAGCCGTTGTAGATATTAAACAGATTCTTGGTGATAGCTACGAATATCGCCGTGTAGAAAATGTTGGTCCGCAAGTTGGTGATGAACTCAAAACTGCAGGTATTGTTGCTTCTGTTTTGGCTATGATGGCAATTGCCCTTTACATTTGGATTCGTTTTGAATGGCAGTTTGCTTTGGGGGCTTTGGTCGGCTTATTCCATGACATTATTATAACGGTAGGATTGCTTTCTTACTTCCGTTTTGATTTCAGTTTAACAACCGTTGCGGCTATTTTAACCTTAGTAGGTTATTCTATTAACGATACGGTTGTGAACTATGATCGTATCCGTGAAAACTTGAAAAAATACCGTAAGATGCCCCAACTTGAATTGTTGAATAAGAGTATCAACGATATTTTCTCCCGTACGATATTAACCGGTTTAACCACATTAATTGCCGTTATTCCTCTTTATATCTGGGGTGGTGCCGCATTGGAAAGCTTTGCTTTCACAATTTTGGTCGGCTTAATTATCGGAACATATTCTTCCATCTATATTTGTACAGCTTTTCTCAATTTGTTTGATTTGAGAGCTGTCAGCCATAAAGATGAAGAAAATATTTTCGGTTCTATCGGCTAAGCTATAAAAGAGAATCCCCTGCATACAAAATATGCAGGGGATTTTTTAATGATATAATCTTTCTCGTTTTGGTGTCTTTTCTGCTTTTTTAGGAATAACCTGACAACTTTGGGGAATTCCCTCCACTAACTTAAAAACTTCTTCAGCAAATGCCATTTTTGCCACATGAGTAATAAATAAAGGTCTCTCCAATTTCAGTTTACCAAGTGTTTCTTCCAGCGCTTCAAAACTATCATAGATTGTCCCGACAAAGAACATATTTTCTTCCAGTTTACTTTTCATTTTTATCTCCCGAGTAATGTTACCCAACACCCCTGAGATATCTGTGAAAAAACTTTTTTAAATCTCTTAATAAAGCTATATTGACAGCATTTATGAAGGATTTTCACGAGTCCTAAAAAAATAATTTTCCTTTTCTTTCAGGTTTATAGTGAAATTTAGCGTTTTTATTTAAGAGGACGACATGTTTTTTCTGCCAGCATTCTTCCACCAGATCCACAAGTTCCCTATCCGTATTGACATTTTCTGAAAAGTTAAATCTGTTTGCCAAATCGGAAACAACGTAATTCATGATATTTATTTTGCTCATATACAGCCTCCTTGTTATAATAACCACTATATAACAAGTTGTTTTTGCAAAATAAAGGTGTGTAAAACTAAAGTCTATGTTCATAAGGGTGTCTTTGTACTAGACACCCTTATTTTATATAAAACTGTTGGTACTAGCCCAACTTTTCCTTCAACAGTTTGTTGACCATTGCCGGGTTAGCTTTGCCCTGAGATTGTTTCATCACCTGTCCGACAAACCACCCCATCAAAGCAACTTTACCGGCTTTATAGCTGGCAACATTATCCGGATTTTCAGATATAACCTTTTCTATCACGGCTTCAATAGCAGAAGTATCCGTTACTTGTTTTAAGCCTTTTTTCTCAACAATTACTTCCGGATCTTCCGAAGTTTCCGCCATAATCTCAAAAACATCTTTTGCAATCTTACCGGAAATAACTTCTTTAGAAATTAAATCTACCAATTTGCCAAGATTTTCCGCACTTACCGGAGAATGAGATATATCCAATTTCTTTTTATTTAACATTGCAAAAAAGTCACCTATCAGCCAGTTTGCTACTTTTTTAGCATCCCGACCGGCAGCAGCCTGTTCAAAAAAGGCAGCAACTTCCTTGTTTTCACATATTACCGTTGCATCATACGGGGTTAATCCTAACTCTTTTACAAAACGAGTCTTTTTAGCATCCGGCAATTCAACCATTTCCGTTTTGATTTTATCAATAAATTCATCCGTTAAAATTAACGGTGGCAGATCCGGTTCCGGAAAATAACGGTAATCATGGGCAAACTCTTTTTTACGCATTACTTTTGTACTCAACGTTGCAGGGTCAAACTGCCGTGTTTCCTGAGCAATTTCGCCTCCGTTTTCATACGTTTCAACATGACGTTTGGCTTCGGATTCTATAGCTTGCATCACAAATTTAACGCTATTTACGTTTTTCATTTCGCAACGAGTACGCAATTCATCCGTTCCATACGGGCGAACAGATACATTAACATCGCACCGCATTGAACCTTCATCCATATTACCGTCACAAGTTCCTAAATAGCGCAAGATAGAGCGTAATTTACGCAAGAAAGCTCCCGCTTCTTCCGGACTTCTAAAATCAGGTTTGGTAACAATTTCCATTAAGCCGACACCTGCTCGGTTAAGATCTATAAAGCTCCGTTTCGGGTCTATATCATGGATAGATTTTCCGGCATCTTGCTCTATGTGCATTCTTTCAATGCGAATCGTCTTGGTTGTTCCGTCTGCGAGGTCTATATCCACCGCACCTTCGCCCACAATCGGATACTGGAATTGTGTAATTTGGTACCCTTGCGGTAAATCGGCATAAAAGTAGTTCTTACGAGAAAACTCTGAATATTTATTGATTACGGCATTGAGCCCCAGCCCCGTTTTGACAGCCTGATGCACACATTCTTTATTAAGAGTAGGCAACATCCCCGGCATTCCGGCATCTACAAAAGAAACATTTTCATTTACGTCATCGCCAAATTCCGTAGATGCGCCACTGAAGATTTTGGATTTAGAAATAATCTGACAATGGATTTCCAATCCGCAAATAACTTCCCATTTTCCTTTTGGTGTTTCTATAATATACTCTGACATTTTCTATATCCTAACAAAATTTGCACCACGTTCCAACTGATATGCTGTTTTGAAAATTGTTCCCTCATCAAAAGCACGGCCGATAAGTTGTACACCAAACGGCAATCCGGCCCGGGATAACCCTATCGGCAAGCTCATTGCCGGCAAGCCTGCCAAATTAACCGATACCGTAAAGACGTCATTCAGATACATATTTATCGGGTTTTCATTCATCTTCTTATCCCCAATAGCAAACGGTTCTATCGGGCTGGTCGGCGTCAAGATAACATCACACTGCTTAAAGGCTTCATCAAAATCATTTTTAATCAAACGGCGAACTTTCTGCGCCTTCAGGTAATATGCGTCATAATATCCGGCAGAAAGAACATACGTTCCCACTAAAACACGTCTTTTAACTTCTTTACCAAATCCTGCCGTTCTGGTATTGATATAAAGTTCGTCCAAGCCGTTTCCTTCTTTGCGCACACCATAACGCACACCGTCATAACGTGCTAAATTAGAAGATGCCTCTGCCGGTGCAATAACATAATATGTCGGTAAAGCATATTTTGTATGAGGAAGACTAACAGACACAATCTCTGCACCGCAATCTTTTAGTATCGCAGCCGCCTTATCCCAATAAGCGGCAACTTCTGCATTTAAGCCTTCTGGACGGTATTCATTCGGGATACCGATTTTCAATCCTCTAATATCTTTTCCGATGAAAGCACTAAAATCCGGTACAACTTCTTTAGAAGAAGTAGAATCTTTGGCATCAAAACCGGCCATACTGTTTAAAAGCAACGCGCAATCCGTTACATCTTTAGCTATCGGCCCCGCCTGATCCAAAGAGGAAGCAAAAGCAACAACACCATAACGAGAACATCTACCGTACGTCGGTTTGATACCGGTTACGCCACAAAAAGCAGCCGGTTCGCGAATCGACCCACCGGTATCCGTTCCGGTTGCAGCCGCACACATTTTTGCCGCCACTGCTGCTGCCGAGCCACCGGAAGATCCACCGGCAACCAGCGGTGTTTCCTTACTCCACGGATTGATCACCGGCCCGAAGCAACTTGTTTCGTTACTTCCGCCCATGGCAAATTCATCTAAGTTCAGTTTCCCTAAGAACAGTGCCCCGTCATCAAGTAAATTTTGCGTTACGGTTGATTCATATTGTGGGACAAAATCCCCTAAAATACGAGAGCATGCCGTAGTGCGAATCCCTTTTGTGCAGAACAAATCTTTAATACCAAGGGCTATTCCCTCTAAAGGACGGTTTGTCCCTTGCATATAATTTTTTTCGGCAACGGCTGCCTGAGTTAAGGCTTGTTCAGTGGCTTCCGTCACATAGGCATTATATTTTTTATTTTCATCCATTTTCCGGATAAAAGCCTTGGTCAACTCCACCGGAGAAATCTCTTTTGCTTTTAATTTTTTTAAGGATTCATTGATCGTCAAATCGGTTAAATCTGTCATTTTCTTACTCCACAACCTTTGGCACCACAAAATAGCCGTATTCCTGCGCCGGAGCATTCTTCAACACTGCAGCAGCGTTCTGTCCGGCTGTAACTTCATCTTCTCGCAAAGATAAAGCCTCGTTATTAACGGAAACCAGCGGTTCTACATTATCCGTATTTACTTCGTTCAATTCTTCCACCCAATTGAGGATTTTATTGAACTCTTGTTTTGTTTCTTCCAATTTATCCTGATCCACCCTAAGCCTTGCTAAAAAGGCAACTTTTCTTACTGTTTCATTATCAACGGCCATTTTCATTCTCCTTAAAAAAGCATCTTGATTTTTACCACCAATCCCGTTTTTTGCAAGCATAAATTTGCAAATCCTTTAAATATCCGGTTTTGTTGACTTTCGGCTTTAAAAGTGGTATAAT
>CAYPIZ010000001.1:14663-34162 GCA_964410935.1 uncultured Acetobacter sp.
CTTTAACAAAAAGAGATACTTTAAGGTTTTCCTTAAAAAGTATCTCTTTTTTTATTTTGGTTAGTTGATTTTTCATAATTATGTGTTAAAGAAGAGGCTAGTTAGTACTAATTTTGCAATATGAGGGAATTATGGATACAGAAGTTACAACAGAAGTTGCTAATCAGCTTTCTATGTGGAGTATGGTTTGGTCATCAGATTTGATTACCAAAGCGGTGATGATTGGTTTGATTGCCGCCTCTGTATACTCTTGGGCAATTATTTTTGAAAAATTCAACACTCTTCGTCAGGTAAAACGCCTTTCCAAACTGTTTGAAGAACGTTTTTGGTCCGGTGGATCATTGGATAAACTTTATGATTCTATCGGGAAACCGCAAGACCCGATGTCTGCTATGTTTGTGGCTGCAATGACGGAGTGGCGGCGGACAAATATTTTAAAATCAAAAACAGACCGCGGATTACGTGGTGTTTCTTTACAACAACGTATTGAAAAAGCTATGATGGTTTCTATGGATAAAGAGCTTGACGAACTGGATAATCACCTTGGCTTTTTGGCTTCCACGGGTTCTGTTGCACCACTTGTCGGGCTTTTCGGAACGGTTTGGGGAATTATCTCTTGTTTTAACGCTATTGCCGCAACACAAAGCAATTCTTTGACCTCTATTGCCCCCGGTATTGCCGAAGCCTTGTTTACCACCGCTTTTGGTTTGATTGCGGCTATTCCGGCGTATGTTGCATATAACATCATCACTTCTGATATAGAACGCTATACAAAAACGTTGGAGAACTTTTTAGCTGAATTTTCAAGTCTCCTTTCTCGTGAAATTGATGATACCGCTATAAAAGCTGAAATGGCAGGGGAATAAAATGGCTGTAATTAACGGACGAATCCAGAGAAGAAGTAGCCGCCGTAACGCAAACATCAATATGACAAACCTTATGGATGTTATGATGGTTTTGCTGGTTGTCTTTATGGTGGCAGCACCGTTGATGACTTCGGGGATCTCTCTTGATTTACCAAAAGTCGGCGGGGGAACGCTGAACGGTAAAGAAACTTCTATCAATATCAGTGTAGATAAAGACGGTGTATATTATATCGGACAGAGCGCCATTGAACCGGACACCATTGTTGATAAGATTGTTGCCATTAAAGGTGAAAACCGTGATGTTACAATCACAATTTCCGGTGATGCGTCTTCGGCTTACGGAAGTGTTATCGGGCTGATGGCCTTGCTTAAAGAGGCTGGTTTTAGTAAAGTCGGCCTTAAGACGGAAGCAAAAAAGAATAAGAAATAGAAAGTAACCTCATGCGAAAAGACTACGTTTATGAATCTCTTGCCTTACACATAGCCGTTGTGCTTTTGTGTACTATTGACGTGTCTTTTTTGCACCCGACACCGGATTTTGATGATCAGCCACCGATTATTGTTAATCTTGATGACGTCAAAATCTCCGATATGACGAATCTGCCGGAAAAGGCCGTTCGTGCAGCAGAGAGAAAAGCGGCCACCCGTAAAGAGAATCCGCAACAGGAAACAGCTGCTCCCAAGCAGACAGAACCTCAAACACCGGAAATTAAAGAAGAGGCAAAGCCCGAGCCCGTTATTGAAGCCCCTGAAATTAAAGCTCCGGCATTAATTGAAGAACCTAAAAACGAAGAAGTCAAAGAAGAGCCCAAAAAGGAATCTAAAGAGCCGATTAAAGAAAAGAAGAAGCCGGCACCTATTCCGCAAAGAAAACCTCAGGTAAAACCGACCCCAAAACCGGAGCCGAAAAAAGCTCCTGAGAAAAAGGAAACAAAACCTGCCGCAACACCATCCAAAGAAAAACCAACAGCCACCAAACCAAACGCAGCTTTGGAAAGCTTGTTTAATTCCGTTAACGATATGGAAAAAGAAGTTGGGGATAAAGATGCACCGGCACAAGTACCTTTTGATGAACCAGTCAACAACCTTGGTATTGAAGGGGGAAATAAAAACGGTTCTTACTTTAGTGAGCTTTCTATTTCCGGTGTTGATTTTGTAAAATCTAAAATTCAAGAATCGTGGAAAACTATTGCCGGCGGCAAAGATGATCGCAACATTAAAGTTCTTATTCAGGTTAAACTCTCCAAAGAAGGAGAAATCATTTCCGTTGATATTGATGATATGAAACGGTATCGTTCTGACACCTATTTCCAAGCTTTAGCAGACAGCGCAGAGAGGGCTGTTTATGTTGCACAAGATGTCCACAAAGTGTTTAAAACGTTGGCAACACAAAATAGCTCCAGCTACGATAAATGGAAAGTTTTGAACCTGACCTTCACACCTCTTGGATTGGCTCGGTAATCACATATTCAGCCGATAGCCGTTATTTTCCGTAATAATCAGTTGGCTAGCCGATCCCTGCTCTACTTTTTGCCGTAACCGATAAATATGCGTTTCTATTGTATGGGTTGTTGCATCCGGACTATAGCCCCACACATTTTCCAGCAATTCTTCCTTACCGGTAATTTGGTTTTGCTTTTGGTAAAGATATTTGAGTATCGCCACTTCCTTTTCGGTAAGTTTTGTTGTCTGCCGAGAAAGAGCCGATACAATTTCTTTTTTTACCGGATAACAGGTATATTCTTTAAAACTGAAGCTGGCTTTACGGCGAATCTTCGGTAACAATGTGTTGTTCTTTAAAGCTTGCAGAAATCCGTATAACAGAAAAGGCTTTTTTATCACCAAATCCGCATATTCCGAGCTCTCCTGATGTGATGAAAATAAAACGGAAGCAGCTTTTTCTCCGATTGTTTCCAACAAAGCGTCTTTTTCATCCACAAAAACAATCTCTTCTTCCCCGCTTAATTCTGTTGTGGCTTCCATTGTAGGAATTTCACGCATTATCTGTTGGGCTAAATCTTCAGCAAAGGCCGTATTTTCGGATAAGATACAAATTTTACTCATAAGCTAAGCTCCATCCCTAAAATAAATGCATATCCCTTCAATTTTTCCAGATCATCGGTATATTCCGTTTCACTCTTTTGATGTGCCACAGTTAAAGAAAACGTCGTGTATTTGTTGTATTGATAGCTGTTGGAAAAACTGATAATTTCATCTTTATTGGCTGTTTTTTCAGATTCCGACACAAAATATGCCACCCCTGTCGTAAAAGGCCCTATTGCATAGCTTATTCCTGCATTATAGGCTTCCCCTTTACGATAAGAATCGAACAGGTTTTCTTTATTTAGCGCATAGTCATGACCGTTTGCATCTGTTTTTCGATAGGAAGCACCCAGCGTCCATCCCTTACGATATACACTGGCACCGGCAGAATACTCTTTGTCATTGTCTTTATAATCTGCGAATCCAAGAGAGGTTTCTAATTCATAGCCTAAAATATCCCAAGAGCCGTACGCACCTAGAATGTATGCAGATTTATCTTTATATTCGGCAGACTTTGCCACTAAACCGGATTGGCTATAGGTCTCCGGAACATAAGTTGCACCAATTTTCATCCCTAAAAATTCCGGTGTAACATAATTGACTTTAAAAGAAGCACCGTCAGTATTGATGTATGTAGAATTTAAAGTTTTATAAGACATTTTACTGCCTTTTTTATACCAGTTCGGATTAACTAAAAAATTGCTCAAGTTTGTATTATTTACATGGTATTGCCCAACATTCGGAGCCCCAACGGCAAAATTATAAGCCACGTTATAATCTTGTCCAACAGACATTTCCCCCATAGGGGTTTCAAACAATCCGTAAACTTCTTCCCCCCATTTTCCTTGATTGTAGTTTTCCACCTCTTTTGCCGAATCTATCATAAAATATCCCACAAGGGAAGCCGTGTAGTCAGGATTAAATTCATACCCGACACGCCCATATGTGTTAAGCGCTGCATTCAAATTGTTCTGCTTATAAAGATGACTATACGGTGAAGCGTAATCCGTGTATCCATAATACCCGTCCGCATTTACCCCATAATCCGTTATCAACTCACCGGCTGTGGCAGAAAGGCTTACTCCGCTTAGTAAAACAGCTAAAAACTTTTTCATACTTTTTCCTCAAAAAAACTTCTTATAATCGCAATATAAATCTATCTTTTTGTCTTCACAAGACTTATATTGTTTATAACCTAAAAAAATATGGATAAATATAAAGCTTTCTGGTTTAAGGTAGCTTATATTTGATGGAAAAATGTAATTGATGGAGTAAAATGTAATGCAGAAACCTGTAATGTTACTTATTTTGGATGGTTGGGGATATCGTGAAAAAATCACACCGGATAATGCTATCGAACAGGGGTACACCCCTAATTGGCACTATTTGTTGGATACTTGTCCACATTGTTTTGTGGAAACATCAGGCTATGACGTGGGCTTACCTGACGGACAGATGGGAAATTCCGAAGTCGGGCATACCAATTTAGGTGCCGGACGTGTTGTTATGCAGGATCTACCTAAAATAGATTTAGCAATCAAAGACGGGACTCTGGCAAAAAATGCTACATTAGTTGCATTGATTGATAAACTTAAAGAAACAAAAGGTACTTGCCATTTAATGGGGTTGATGTCTCCCGGTGGTGTACACTCTCACCAAAAACATATTGAGGCTGTGTGCAAAATCTTAAATGACAACGGCATTAAAGTTGATGTTCACGCCTTTTTGGACGGGAGAGATACTCCACCGCAATCCGCAAAAGAATTTTTAGCAGCTTTTGAAAACAACATTAAGCCATTGAAAGATGTAAAAGTTGCTACTATTTCCGGTCGTTTCTATGCTATGGATAGGGATAAACGTTGGGATCGTGTTGAAAAAGCTTACAACAACATTGTCTTAGCAGACGGTGAACGCTTTGAGACTTCTGCTCAGGCTATTGAAGCTTCCTACAAAAACGGTGTGACTGACGAATTTGTTATCCCTGCCGTTATCGGAGATTATGACGGGGCAAAAGACGGGGATGCCGTTTTGATGATCAACTTCAGAGCAGACAGAGCCAGAGAAATACTTTACGCTTTAGGAGATAAGGAATTCACCGGTTTTGCGAGAAAGAAAATCATTAACTTTTCTATGCTTGTCGGTATGGTAGAATATTCCGTTGATCATAACCGTTTTATGAAAACAATTTTTGCACCGGAAGCACTGAAAAATATCTTCGGTGAAGTGGTAGCAAACCATGGTTTAACCCAATTAAGAATCGCCGAAACGGAAAAGTATGCTCATGTTACTTTCTTCTTTAACGGTGGCGAAGAAAAAGAATTTAAAGGCGAAGAAAGAATTTTGATCAATAGCCCGAAAGTTGCCACCTATGACCTTAAACCAGAAATGAGTGTTTATGAAGTAACCGATGCCTTAGTAGAGGCTATTGAGAAACAGAAATATGATGTTATTATCTGTAACTTCGCAAACGGAGACATGGTTGGTCATACAGGTATCATGGAAGCAGCTCTTAAAGCAGTTGCCGCTGTTGATGAATGTTTAGGCAAAGTTATGCACGCTATAAAATCTGTTGACGGCGTTCTGTTTGTAACCGCAGATCACGGTAATGCAGAAAAAATGGTTGATGAAAAAACCGGTGAACCTTATACAGCACACACCGTTGGCAAAGTTCAAGCTGTTCTGTATAATGCAGAAACACCGATTAAGGGCCTCAACAATGGTCGTTTGGCAGATGTTGCTCCAACTCTTTTGGATTTGATGAACATTGAAAAACCAAGCGATATGACCGGAAATTCTTTGATTGTAAAGTAACGACCTTATGAAACGGATATTCTTCTTTAGCATAGCTTTATGGTTTATCGGACTAAACAGTTTTAATCCCTGTTTGAGTTATGCTAAAGATATATCCGAAAGTGAGGTAAAAAAGGCAGAACAAGAAGCCAAACTTAAAGTTTTAGAATCAAAACAACTTCAGGCCCAGGCAATTCAACTTAATTTGGAACTCTCTAAAATCAACAAAAATTCCATTTCCTTAGCACAACAAATTCAAAATAACGAAGAGGCTTTGTCTAAGCTAGAAGGAAAATTAAAAGATTTACAAAAAAATCTTTCCGTAAAAGAGAAGGCATTTAAAAAAGAAAACGATTCTCTGGTACATGTTATCGCCTCTTTGCAAAATATGTCTCTCAATCCTTCCGAATCGGTTATTTTGCAACCGTTGTCCCCCGTTGACATCATTAGAAGTGCTATTTTACTCAGAGAAACCGTCCCTTATTTAAGCCAAAAATCTTCTCTTTTAAAGGTGGATCTAGAAAGCATTTACGAACAAAAGCATAAAATAGAGGCGAATCTGGCGGAAACACAAAAGAAAAAACAATTGCTCTCTAATCAACAAACGGAAATGAAAGATTTACTCAAAAAGAAAACACTTCTGCGTACTGATGTAGAAAACAAAAGTGCCGAAACACAAAAAATAGCAGCAGACCTATCCAGTAAGGCCCAAAATCTTCGTGACCTTTTAGAAGAGCTTGAACGTCAAAAAGAAATAGCCCGTAAGAAACAGGAAGAAGCTGCCCGAAGAGCTGCTGCAGAGAGAGCAAAACAACAACAGTCAGCAACGGCCTCTCCGGCAAAAACCGTAAGCAGTAAGACACATGCTACTATAAAAAAACAGATTAGCGGGGGTAAGTTTGCCCAAGCCAAAGGACAATTAACCAGACCGGTGCGTGGTGCTGTCATTACGGAATACGGACAATTGATTTCAAAAGGTGTTACTTCAAAGGGACTTGTTTATAAAGCTCGTCCAAAAGCGCAAGTTGTTGCCCCTTACGAAGGAACTGTCATTTTTTCCGGTCCATTTAAAGGATATGGTAATATTATTATAGTAGAACATGGTGGAGGATATTTGTCTTTGCTTGCAGGTTTAGGACATATTGATTGCGAAGTAGGACAAACGCTCCAAAAGGGTGAACCTGTCGGGACAATGCCTAATGATGATAAAGCCAAACTTTATGTTGAAATTAGAAAAGACAGACACCCGATAAATCCATCACCATGGATTGCCGGTTAAATTTTATTGATAGGAAGAAAGATGAAAAAAAGTAGAATACTGTTTATTTCTTTATTTGCAGGGATGCTTCTCAATATTTCGGATGTTTCTGCTGCAAAAAAAGCAGAAGATGACGCCAACACCTATGAGCTTCTCAATCTTTTCGGAGAGGTTATGGAGAGGGCTAAACTTTCGTATGTTGAAGAAGTCAGTGATAAGAAACTGATAGAATCCGCCATAAACGGTATGTTAACCTCTTTGGATCCGCATTCAAGTTATCTTGATGCTGAAAGTTTCAAATATATGAACGAACAGACTAAAGGAAAGTTTGGCGGCTTGGGTATTGAAATCACCATGGATAACGGTTTAGTTAAAGTCGTTTCACCTATCGACGATACACCGGCAGCAAAAGCCGGTATTAAAGCCGGTGATTACATCACCAACATTGACGGTGATACAGTTGTCGGTTTGAGCTTAAATGAAGCTGTCAGCCGTTTAAGAGGCAAGATCGGTACAAAAGTAAAACTCTCTATCCGTCGCGTTAATTCAAAACCGATTGAATTAACCTTAAAGCGTCAGGAAATTAAAATTCAATCCGTAAAGAGCGAAATCAAAGATGATTCAATCAGTTATATTCGTATCTCTTCTTTTGCCGAAGATATTGATAAATCTATTAGTGAGGCGATTACAAAAGCTAAAAAACAGCTTAAAAATAAATTCTTGGGAATCGTTATTGACGTCAGAAACAACCCCGGAGGACTATTAGATCAAGCAGTTGAAGTTTCTGATCTATTCCTTGAAAAGGGAGAAATTGTTTCTACTCGTTCCCGTAATGAAAGCGATACGGTTAAGTTTATGGCAACAGAAGGTGATATTGCTAAAGGGCTTCCCATTGTTGTTATGATAAACGAGGGTTCTGCTTCTGCATCAGAAATTCTTGCCGGTGCTTTACAAGATCATCATCGGGCTATTATTTTAGGCGAAAAATCTTTTGGTAAAGGCTCCGTTCAGACGGTTATTCCGCTCAGAGATTACGGAGCTATGAGATTAACCACCGCAAGATACTATACTCCTTCCGGTCGCTCTATCCAAGCTAAAGGAATTGAACCGGATATAGAAGTAAAACCGGCGAAGGTTGAAGAGTTAGAATCTTATGCTCTTAACATTAGTGAAGCAGAGCTGAACAATGCTTTGAAAAACGATAATGAAGCCGACTCTTCTTCAACTAAGAAAAACGGAAAATCCAAAGAAGATTTAGAAGATTATCAGTTGGTAAGAGCTTTAGATTTGGTGAAAGCTCTGGCTTTGTATTCTAATACAGATAACAGATAAAGAGGATAGCATGGCTAAAACATTCAGACCTTGCGCCGGCGCAATTGTCTTTAATTCGGAGGGGAAGGTTTTGCTCGGAAACAGAGCAGATCTCTCCGGTGACAATTGGCAGTTTCCTCAAGGGGGAATTGAGGCTGGTGAAACGCCTGAATGTGCGGCCAAAAGAGAACTTTTTGAAGAAACAAGTGTGCGTTCCGTAAATTTGGTACACTGTTTAAATACGCCGTTTTATTATGAGTTTCCCGAGGAAATTAAATGTAACTTCAGAAAGCGGGGGATTTTTAACGACGGTCAAAAGATTTATTTTTCCTTGTTTTATTTTACCGGCAATAATGAGGAAATAAATCTCAATACGGCAACTCCGGAATTTAAATCTTCCTGTTGGGAAAGTTTGAATTTTGCAGCAGAGCATATTGTTTCTTTTAAAAAAGACATCTACGAGAAAGTTGCGCAATATTTTACCCCGCTTATTGCACAGCACTTGCGTTCACTCTCTTGATATTTAAGAAATTCTAACATAAATTTATGGTTAGATGGTATTTTTGATGAGGTAAAAAATGAACAATCTACCGGAAATAAGAGATATACATATTCCTGACGGAGTATCTTTGTTTCCGTTGGCTTATGGATGGTGGTTAACACCATGCGTATTGTTTTTTGTAATGTTGGTTATTTATCTTATTTTGCGTCAAATCAGGCGTAGCAAAAAGCGTTATGCTTTAAAGCAGCTACAAAATATTTCTTCTGAAAATCCGATTAGCGCCACCGTAACTATATCCAATATTATGCGGAGAGCTTGCGCTTTGATAAATCGCCAAGCTGCCGTTCTTTCCGATAAAGAATGGGTTGATTTTTTAAACACACATAGCAAAAAAAAGCTTTCTAAAGAATCCGCTGATTTACTTTGTTTTGCCCCCTTTATGGATAAAAACTCAAAACAATATACTTCGCAAGCTGCTGAAGAATTAAAGACTTTTTGCATTCATTGGATAGGAGAAAATTTATGATTATTTTTGCTTATCCTGAAATGTTTTGGTTATTTCTGCTGCCATTGTGTTTTTATTTCTTTTTACCTAAAATCGGCGGGCTACATGGAGATGCTATCCGAGTTCCTTTTATAAAGGATCTACAAAGCATAAAAATTAAAGCAGAAAAGGGAGCTCATTTTCAATATTTAGGAAAGACGTTTCTTCTGTCCGTAAAATTTCTATATTTGTTTTTACTTTGGATACTTTTGGTTTTGGCGGCAGCCAGACCTCAATTTGTCGGAGAACCTCACCGTTTGAAAGCGAATAACAGAGATATCATGTTGGTTATAGATATTTCAACCTCCATGCTGGAGCAAGATTTTGCTACTAACAGGTATCGGCTTGATCGACTTACTGCAGTCAAGGCTGTGGTTAATCAATTTATCGCAAAGAGGACAGAAGATCGCATTGGGCTTATTTTGTTTGGAACTTTGGCTTATTTGCAATCTCCTCTGACATTTGATAAAAATGCAGTGCAAGAAATTTTACAAAATGCTGACGCAGGTATGGCTGGGAACTCAACCTCTATCGGGGATGCTCTGGGTTTGGCATTAAAAACGCTTAAAGATGAAGAAAAAAAGGATAATAAAGTTATTATTCTCCTTTCTGACGGAGAGAATAACGACGGTTCACTAAGTATGGCTCAAGCAATAGATTTAGCCGAAAAAGAGGGAATAAAAGTTTATACCATAGGCGTAGGAGCGGAAGATGCTTTATTCGGCTCTCTGTTTAACTTACGAAGAAACGAGCTTGATGAAAAAAGTTTAAAGGATTTAGCCCAAAGAACAAAAGGAAATTATTTTAGAGCAACGGATTTAAATACTTTAGCGCAAATTTATCAAAGAATCGATACTTTAGAGCCTCAATCTTCCGAAGGAAATATTGTACAAGAAAAGACAGATCTTTTTTATGTGCCGCTTATTGCCGCTCTTTTGTTTGCTGTCTTTTTACTATTTTTACCAAGGAGTTATTTAAGATGATGGATTTTTTACAAAATTTTCATTTTTTACGTCCTTGGGCATTGATATTCCTTCTCATTCCCTTGGGACTTCTCCTCAAAAAAATCCATCTCACAGAAAAGGGAGATTCTTCTTGGGAGGATATATGTGATAAGAATCTTTTGAAATTTTTATTGGTCAACAACAGTAATCATAAAAAAGTTTCCGTTAAACGCTTTATTTATACAGGCTTAATTTGTGCTGCGATATCTGCTGCCGGTCCTTGTTGGAAAAAAACGGAAATTCCTTCTCTTTCCGTAGAAAACCCTAATATGATTATTTTAAGTTTAGCACCTGATATGGCATTAAAGGATATCACACCGTCCCGTCTGGAGAGAGCCAAGTTTGTTGTTTCCGATATTGTAGAACACGTTGACAACGGACAATTCGGGCTGATGGTTTATTCTGAAGAACCTTATATTATATCCCCGATTACGGATGACGCTAAGCTTATCAAAAATCTTTTACCACAAATTGCCTTTGATATTGTGCCAGATAGGGGTGATAGAGCAGATAGGGCAATTGATTTTGCTTTGGAAAGATTTAAATCTGCCGGATACACCAACGGAAATATTGTTTTATTTGCCTCTGATATCGGGCAAAATTTCGATACTGCGCTAAATAAGGCAAAAGAATTATCAAAAATGAATTATACCCTTAATATTATAGACACATCTTATAGCGGTAATGAAAAATTAAAACTTCTTTCGGATGCAGCAAACGGGCTTTATCTTTCAATTTTGGATTCAAATCAAACACGTCTTGTTGATAAAATAAACAGTGTCATTAACAAAAAAGCCCAACAGAGCAATAATTTGCGTTCTACATATCTTGATTACGGGTATTATCTTTTATTTATTCCGCTGTTTTGTGTTTTAATGTTCTTTAGAAAAGGAATTTTGCTTGTAGCGTTATGTTGTTTTTCTCAAACGGCTTTCGCAAGTGCTTTTCGCAATAGCAATCAAGAGGCTTTGATCTTATTTAATCAAGAACAATACGAAGATGCTTATAAAAAATTTACCACTCCGGAATGGCGGGCAACATCCCTCTATAAACAGGAAAAATATGAAGATGCTCTCAAAGAATTATCAGCCCCTGTCACCAGTGATGATTTTTATAATCAAGGTGTTATATTTACTAAATTATGCCAGTATCCAGAGGCTGTAAAAAGCTTTGAACATGCAATCGGCTTAAATCCTGATAATGATGACGCAGTTTATAACAAGAACATCATAGAAGATCTTATCAAAAGAGCAAAAGATGACCCTTCTCTGTTGAATTGCGACAACAATCAACAAGAAAATCAAAATCAGCAGCAAGAGCAAGACTCACAAAATTCAGATCAAAACAATTCTTCTGAAAATGATAAGCAAGATCAAAACACTGACAACAATCAAGAACAAAATCAGAACGACCAACAAAAACAAGATCAAGAGCAAGGGCAAAATCAACAGCAACAAAATACCCCTCAAAATTCAGATTCCGGTACGTCTTCTGAAGATAAAGAACAAAACGGGAACAAAAACATAGACAAACAATCTCCAAAAGATAACTCCAATAATTCAGAAGAAGAACAACAACAAAACACCACGTCTACCGAGCAAGATAACTCACAAAATACAGAACAGACGAAAGACGAATCCCCTTCAGCACAAACCTCTAAGGCAAACGAAGAACAAAGTTCCGATCCCTCAAAAAAACAGCAAGAGGCTGCTGTTGCTGAAGCAAAAGAGAGCGATAACGAGCAAAAGTATGATGAAGAAGCTTTAGCTCTTCAACGGCGTTACAGAGAAATTCCGGAAGATACCGGTGGTCTTTTACGGGAATTTATAAAAAAAGAATATATGAAAGGCAGATATCGTAATGAAACTATGTAAATTTATTTGCGTTTTCTTAATCAGTTTTCTTGTGGTTTTTAACGCTTATAGTGCATCCCTGCATTTGAGCACAGATAGAAATTCCGTAGTTTTGGGTGATGTGTTTTATGCTACTATAACTTATGACGGACAAAATAATGAAGCGCCGGATTTTTCAGCGTTAGAAAAAGATTTTCAAATTGTATCAAACTCCACTTCACAGTCTATGCGGTCCATCAATGGCAGAGTTAGCCGATCAATTCAATGGTCTTTGGGTTTAATACCTCTTCATACGGGTAAGATTTTTCTCGGTCCGATAAAGCTTGATAATTTGGTATCCAACCGTCTTGAAATTGAAGTTAAAGATTTATCTAACGAAGTTTTAGCCCCTGACAGTAAAACCAATTCCAATGCTCCTTATTTTAAGATAGAACAAAAAGTTGATACAAAATCACCTTATTTACGACAACAAGTTACGTTTTTTGTGACAATTTACGCAAGTTTTAATCTGAAAAATCCTTCTTTATCTTTAGCTAATGATATTCAACAAAATTGGACACTCACACCTTTGTTAGATAAACCGATTGTAAGAAAGGAAACAATAAATGGCAAGCAAATGCTTGTCACACAATATGCCTTTGCCGGTTTTCCGCAAAAAAGCGGCACAATTCCTGCTCCACAATTCGTATTTAACGGCTTTTATTCCAAAGGAACACCTTTTGAATTTTCAGATTTTGATGAAGATTTAAGTTTCTTCGGAATTTCTTTCCACAATGTCCTAGGGCAGCAAGTTCCTGTCAGAATGCAAACAAAGCCTTTTACTTTTGATGTGAAACCTATTCCTGAAGATTTTAAAGGAAATTATTGGCTGCCCCTTTCTGATTTTACGGTTACAGCTGATTGGAATAATAAAAAAGAGGTTCGCGTTGGAGATGCTGTTACGAGAACTTTAAAATTTACAGCAACCGGAACTGAAAAGAATCTGTTTCCGACTATTAGCCTACCAGAGGCCACAAACCTAAAACAATACCCTGAAAAGCCAGTTTTCAAAGAAACTGTACATCAAGGTCAATTGGTTACAGAAGCACAAATAAATACCGTATACATCCCTACCAAAAGTGGGGAGCTTACTATTCCTGAATTGCGATTAAATTGGTTTGATGTTGATAAAAATATAGCTAAAACTCTTGTTCTTCCCGCTGAAACTCTCTCTATTCTGCCTAGTGCAAATAGCCCAACATCTTTTCAAAACGAGGAAGAAAAACCAGAAGCGTTAGTTCAATCCCCTCTTACAGAATCTATACAAAAACAAGAAAATATTTCAAAATCCCCCCTTTGGGAACACATTAATAAACTCTACATCGGGTGTTTCTTTAGTTTTCTTTTGCTTTTAGCTTTACTTGTTTTTATTTTTCTACATCATAAAAAAACACGACAAAGTTTTAACAATGTTATTTCATCCTTAAAACACAGAGATTATAAAGCTGTTAGAGAGGCTTTGATTGTATGGGCTAATCAAAAATTTGCCCCTAAAGTATTTAGAAATTTGCAAGATATTAAACAGACGGTTCAGAACGTTTCTTTTGCTGAACAATTGGATGAACTTAATAAAGTTTTGTATTCCGATCGAGAAGAAATTTTTGATATTGCAAAATTTATTGAAATTTTCAAAAAAGTTGATAGGATAAAACGTAGTGCAAAAAAGGAAGAGACTATTTTACCGGAATTATATGATTAGAAATCGTTTCTATAACTTTTTTATAATGGAGTCTAAATGCTTTTATTCAAACGAATTGCTTGTGGTATTGTTGCCTTTCTTTTATTACTAGCAGGGATTAAGCTTTGTTACAGTATATTGCCGTTGTGGTGTGGAGTGGGAGCTTTATTATCCATTGCCGGAATAACTTTAGCACATGTTGCTATCCGGCAAGAGCTTCCTAGATATAATTTTTGGATGACGCTTTTGGCTCTCTGTTTGGCTTTTGCTTTGTATATCACAAACACAGAATCATCCGCAGAAAATGAAGATAGAATATCTTCCCGTTTAGATGCAGAACTCAAAAAAAGTGAAGAACAGCCTGGTAAAGTTAAACAGGTTAAAAAGAAAAGCAAAAAAAGATCTACCGGCTTTAATTTAGCTTCTTATCCCAAAATCAGTGGACGGATAAATGTCATTCATGCTCATGTGTTTTATATTAATGGCAGATATATCCGCCTTTATGGTGTTGACGCTCCGGACAATGATCAAATCTGTTCAGATGCCACAGGGGCAAGTTATAATTGCGGGGAAGAAGCTGCTTCTTGGATACGGGAATGGATTGATAAAAACCCTATTGACTGCTATTTACTCAAAATCGTCCCTAACGGACAAGATTTGGCTACTTGCGTATGGGGAGAATACGATATTGGTGCCGCGCTGGTTGCTTCCGGCTGGGGATTAGCCAAGAAGTCTGAAACAGATATTTACCAACCTTATGAGGCAAAAGCCCAGAGCGAATCTTCCGGTTTATGGCAAGGGACATTCTATTCTCCGGAAGATTGGCGCGATATTAAACGTCATTCTAATGATTTCACCGTCAAACAAAAAACAACCTCTAAAAGTGGTGGTTTCTTTGGCTCTTTGTTTTAAGGAGATTTGATGAAAAAATCATTTATTTGCAAAACCGAAGCAGAAACAACTTTTTTAGCCCAACAATTTGCACACATTGCAAAAAAGGGAGATATTTTTGCGCTGTATGGTACTCTCGGTGTTGGCAAAAGTACTTTTTCTCGGAGTTTTATTCAAGCATTATGCTCTGTTAATGACGTTCCAAGTCCAACTTTTACTTTGGTACAAACTTATGAGGCCCCTGATTTTGAGATTTATCACTATGACATGTATCGCCTGAAAAGACCGGAAGATGCCTACGAATTAGATATTGAAGAGGCCTTTTATAGCGGTGTTAGTTTAATAGAATGGCCGGAAAAAATAGGTTATCTTCTACCCAAAAATATCTGGAAAATAAATATTTCCTCTCTACAAGAAGTTCGCACATTTGAGGTTGATACCATAAGTGAGGAAAAACTTTCCCGTTTGGAGGAAATTACCGTTGCTTAACATCCATGCAACCTTGGTTTCATTTGAAGATAAAGGCATTCTCATAAGAGGAAAGTCCGGTAGTGGAAAATCAGACTTAGCCCTAAGATTGGTTATGGATAAAGGGGCTGTATTAGTAGCAGATGATCGTGTTGATTTAACATTTAAAGACGGTGTTCTTTATGGATCTTCTCCAAAAGAATTATTTGGCAAGATGGAAATTCGCGGCTTAGGAATTGCCACCTTTCCTGCCATAGAAAAGTGCGTCATTTCTCTGTGTGTTGATTTATGTGACAATCGAAGTGTGGTGGAGCGTTTTCCACAAGAAGAATTTGCTTCTTTTTTGGATATCTCCGTTCCTAAAATAACACTGTATTCTTTTGATTGTTCAACAACTGATAAAATTATTGCAAAAATTTGTGGCATAATAACTTAATTGTGCTAAAGATATTTTTATAGAGGTGTAACAAAGTAGGTGAAACAAGATGATGAGTTTTATAGAAACCTTTTTAAGAGCATTAGGCAAACCGGTTGTTAAATTCCTTATTTCGTTGGGGGATTTGACTGCTTTTGTAGTCAAAGCTTTATATCACTGTGTTGTCCCGCCTTTTTATTTTAAGCTTTTTATTAAGCAGGTTTTAGATATCGGCTTTTATTCCTTACCTGTAGTTGGTTTGACAACCCTGTTTGCAGGTATGGTTATTGCCTTACAGACATATTCCGGTTTTTCCGGATATAGGGCTGAAGGGGTTATTGCTTCTGTTGTGTTAATATCTATCACTCGCGAATTATCTCCTGTGCTTTCAGCTTTAATGGTTGCAGGGCGAATCGGTGCGGCAATGGCTGCAGAAATTGGTACAATGCGTGTAACGGAACAGATTGACGCTCTGGTTACTTTATCAACCAATCCATTAAAATATTTGGTTGCACCTCGCTTATGGGCCGGGTTGTTGGTATTACCTGTTTTAGTATTTATTGGTGATATTATCGGTATTTTCGGTGGCTATGTAGTCGGGGTATATAAGCTTGGTTTTAACCCGGCAAATTACATCACTTCCACTTTTGAAGATTTGCAATATATCGGTATTATTTCCGGTTTAGTGAAAGCTGCAGTTTTCGGATTTATTATTTCTATGATGGGGTGTTATCACGGTTATCGTTCTAAAGGCGGAGCACAAGGTGTTGGTAATGCAACAACAAATGCCGTGGTATCTTCTTCTATTTTAATTTTGATTTTCAATTACCTCATAACCGAAATGTTCTTTTCCAGATAGACGGAGTGTGATAAATGACTGATGATCTTAAAATAAAAATTCGTGATCTCCATAAAAGCTTTGGTAAGAAAAAGGTTTTAGATGGTGTTGATCTTGATTTGCATAAAGGCGAATCTCTTGTTGTTATCGGCGGGTCCGGAACGGGTAAATCTGTCTTGATTAAGTGTATTCAAGGGCTTTTGACACCGGATAGCGGTTCTATTGAAATTGACGGAATAGAGATTGTTAATGAAAACACCGATGTGATTGATTCAATGCATAGCAAAATGGGAATGTTGTTTCAAGGCGGTGCTTTGTTTGATAGTTTGACTGTATGGGAAAATGTGGCTTTTGATTTATTACAAAACCGCAAAGTGAATAAAAAAGAAGCAAAAATCGTGGCAATAAAAGTATTGCGACAAGTGGGGCTTGGTGGCGAAGTGGCTGATTTATATCCTTCTGAACTTTCCGGAGGTATGCAAAAACGTGTTGGATTAGCCCGAGCCGTTATCACTAAACCGGAAATCATCTTTTTTGATGAGCCGACAACAGGTCTTGATCCGATTATGGCAGATGTCATCAATGATTTAATTATAGAATCCGCTAAAGATTTAGGGGCAACCACCCTCACTATTACGCATGACATGGCTTCTGCGCGTAAAATTGCGGATAAAATCGCAATGTTATATCAAGGAAAAATCATTTGGTGTGGCACAGTCAAAGAGTTAGATAAAACGGACAATCCATACGTCCGCCAATTTATTCACGGTTCTTCTAAAGGGCCTATAACGGTGGAGATTTAAGATGGCCAAAAAATCAGCAGTAGATTTTGTTTGTCAAACTTGTGGTGCGGTTTATCCTAAATGGCAAGGAAAGTGTGACGCTTGTGGGGAATGGAATACTATTGTTGAAGAAAAAAAGCCAACAGAAGAATTTTCAAACATTTCCGCCAAGAAAAAAGGCAATCAAATTGATTTTGTATCATTAAACGGAGAGAGCCAGACTTACCAACGTTTGGTTACTAATTTGGCAGAAATCAATCGCGTTTCCGGTGGAGGACTTGTTCCGGGTTCCGTTATTTTAGTTGGTGGGGATCCGGGTATTGGTAAATCAACCTTATTGCTACAAATTTGTGCCGGTATGGCAAACAGATTAGAGCCAAACAGTTGCTTTTATATTTCTGGGGAAGAAGCCATTGATCAGGTACGAATCCGCGCTAAAAGACTTGGGCTGGCTGATGCTCCCGTGCGTCTCGCAAGTACAACAAGCGTGAAAGATATTATTGCCACTTTAGAAAAAGAAAATCCCGCTTTAGTTATCATAGACTCTATTCAGACGATGTATTTGGATGAAGTAGAATCCACTCCTGGGAGTGTGGCACAGGTACGAGCTTGTGCGTATGAACTTATAAAGATTGCTAAAAAGAAAGGGTTCACCCTGTTTTTGGTGGGCCATGTTACAAAACAAGGGGCAATTGCCGGTCCTCGTGTTTTGGAACACATGGTAGATACCGTTCTTTATTTTGAGGGGGATAGAGGACATCATTTTCGGATTTTGCGTGCCGTGAAGAACCGTTATGGAGCGACGGATGAAATAGGCGTTTTTGAAATGCAGGATACAGGGCTTGTCGAAGTAGAAAATCCTTCAGCCTTATTCTTGGCAGAGCGACAAGGTTGCGTTTCCGGTTCTTGTGTATTTGCCGGAATAGAGGGATCGCGTCCGCTTTTAGTAGAAATTCAGGCTTTAGTCGGTAATAGCGGATATGCCGGGGCAAAAAGGGCTGTTGTTGGCTGGGATTCCGGACGTTTGGCAATGATTTTGGCAGTTCTGGAAGCCAGATGTGGTATGAACTTTAGCACGCATGACGTGTATCTTAATATTGCCGGTGGGCTTAAAATATCCGAACCGGCAGCAGATTTGGCCGTAGCAATGGCGGTTATTTCTTCAATGACCAATAAGCCCCTACCCGCAGATATGGTTGTTTTTGGTGAAATTGGTTTATCCGGCGAAATCAGAGCCGTCAGCCAACCGAATCTGCGTTTAAAAGAAGCTCAAAAATTGGGATTTACCAATGCGATTATACCAAATTCATTTAATAAAGATAAAAAACAAAAAATCGTTTCCGGTATGTCTTATCATGAGATTGGTAATGTGCAGCGTTTAATTTCCAGATTTAGCTAGAAGGAGTTTGTCCGGTGGAACCGTTAAATAATATTGATGTTGTTATTTTGGTAATGGTAGGGTTATCTATGTTGGTAGCCTTTATTCGTGGCTTTGTTAAAGAAATGCTGTCAATTTTAGGTTTGGCATTGTTTCTTATTCTTACCACCCTTTTATTGCCGATTTTAACGCCATGGATGACTCAATATATAGCGAGTAAGATGATGGCTCAATTTGTGATATTTTTGCTTATCACAGCCGTTTTTTATGCCATCTGGATTATCTGCACGGATAAATTAGTCGCCCACATTCGCACCAGCACTTTAAGTTTTATGGATAGACTTTTCGGATTACTGTTCGGCTTTCTAAGAGCGGTCTTGATTTTGGGATTTTGTTTTTTGGTTGTCAAGATTACCCTTCCGGAAGAGCTTAAAGAAGGGGCTTTGAAAGATTCTAAGTACTTTATGATGTCTGAAGCGGCTTCAGATTTAATAGAAAAGATGCTCCCGGATGAGTTTATTTCGGATATGGTAAAATCCGTTAGCGATTTAAACAAAGTTGAGAAAAAATCGGAAGAAAAAGACGATAAGAGTTCCGAAAAGACTAAAGAAAAGAAAGAAGATATCAAAGAACAAAAAGAGAAGTTGCCTTCCACTTTAGACCAGGAACAAATGGATAAAATGTTTGAATTGTTGGTAAAACCTGAAGTAAAAAACACTTCTTCCTCAAAACCAACCACCGCAAAAAACAACAAAGGTTACGATAATAAAGAAACTAAAAGTTTGGATCGTCTGATTGATCTAACCACCAAATAAACTTTTGCGTTAGACTGATTTTTT
>CAYPIZ010000002.1:0-15350 GCA_964410935.1 uncultured Acetobacter sp.
AGAATGAGATTCAGTTGCGTGGGTTTAAACAAAGTATTCCGACAGGTTTCTTTTGCTATCCGATCAGTCAGGCGGCAGATATTACTGCTTTTAAGGCAAATCTTATCCCGGTTGGGGAAGATCAGCTCCCGATGATAGAACAAGCCCGTGAGATTGTGCGTTCGTTTAATACAATGTATCGTGAAGTGCTGGTTGAACCGCAGGCCGTTTTGCCGGAAAATGAGCTTTGCTCCCGTTTGCCGGGGTTGGACGGTGCTGCCAAAATGAGCAAATCTTTAGGTAATTGCATTTATTTGTCGGATACCGCTAATGATGTGAAGAAAAAAGTACAGAGCATGTTTACCGATCCTCTTCATCTGCGGGTAGAAGATCCCGGACATACGGAAAATAATGCCGTGTTTACTTATCTTGATGCCTTTTGTAAAGATGAGCATTTTGCGGCTTTCCTACCGGCATACGCTAATCTTGATGAGCTCAAAGCACATTATAGAAAAGGTGGCTTGGGTGATGGTACGGTTAAAAAATTCCTGAATGAAATTTTGCAAAATGAACTTTCGCCTATTCGGGAAAGACGGGCTGAGTTTGCCAAAGATTTGGGTGAAGTTTTTGCTATGCTGAAGAAAGGCAGTGAAAAGGCAGAAGCCGTTGCCGCACAAACATTGGATGAGGTTAAAACCGCAATGGGGATTAACTATTTTAAGGGCAATTCTTTAGAAAAATAGAGGGGCTATGGCAGAAGAAACGGAAGAAATAGAGTTTTCACCAATCTTGATTATGGAATATCTCCGGCAGGTGACTGTGGCTCGTTTTTTGGCAGCGGATACTTTGGATATGTCCGTTCGGTTTAAACTACCGAAAGTTTATTATGAGGGGATAACTTCTTACCCGTTGCAAGCGTTGTTTATCAATCTGGAAGCTTCTTATGATGAGGCAACGGAAATTTTGACTCTCAAAGCCAATGAGCGGGTGTTATCGCAGTTTCGGTCGCAAAAATCCCTTATGGAAATTGCCGGAAAATACGAAAATCAGTATAAAGAACGCTATAAAAAATTTGTTGAGGTGTTGGACTAGATGAATCATCTGAAAAAGTATGAATTCCTAGGAAAAAAAGACGGCGTTTCCTTGCTGGTGACAGCAGCCGTACATGGCAATGAAACAGCCGGAACCAAGGCCATTGAACGATTGTCGGAAGTGTTTGCCAAAGGGGAACTTTCTATAGAATCCGGACGGCTGACTTTGGTCCCGATATGTAATCCGCAAGCTTATCAAAAAAATGTGCGTCAAATTGATGAAAATCTTAATCGCGTGTTGACGGAGCATCCTTTACCGCAGACTTACGAGCAGCAGTTAGCTAATGAACTTTGTCCGCTGATAAAAACGCATGATGTTTTGTTGGATTTACATTCCACGCATTGTGAGGGAGATGTCCCGTTTGCTTTTTGTGATTATCCGGATGAAATTAACCGCAAAATCATTTCCGGCTTTCCGATATCCTATGTGTTGGAGGGGTGGCCGAAAATTTATGAACAGCAAGGGGAAATTGCAGATTATTGCAGCGAACGGGCGGCTCATCTTTACGGACATTCTGCCACAACTTTGGAATGCGGATATCATAAGTCGGAAGAGGCGGTTGGTGTGGCATATCAAGCGATTTTGAATACGCTTTCGCTCTTGCAAATGGTTTCGGGAAGAGAGGTTGTGCAAACCGACAAAACATATATTACTCTCCAACGCTATGTTATTAAAAAAAGAGCAGGTGTTTTGGCAAAACCTTATAAGCACCTTACACCGGTAGTAAAAGGAGAAGTTTTAGCCCGTTATGATGACGGGGAAGAGTTAAAATCTCCGTTAGACGGGTATATTCTTCTTCCAAATCATACTGCAGAGATCGGGGCAGAGTGGTATTACTTGGGAACGGTTTCTCAATGATGTCGTAATTGAGATATGAGGAGAGTAAGATGATCGAAGTTGTTTTAGATAGTCATAAAGATAATATGTTTCTCAATGTGGAACGGCCGGTTTATGATGAAATTGAGCACTTTTCCGGGGCGACATTGTCCGATTACCGTCAAGAAGCGCGAAAACTGATTGCAAAATTTTCTACAACTCCGGTTGTGATTATCAAAGAGAACCCTCATTTCTCGGTTAATATGTTGGCTCTGGCGGTGTTTATAGAATCCTGCATTATCCCTAATGAAATGGATTGTGTCGTTTTTAAGGTTGAAAATTATACGACAGCGGTGGAAGCCTATAAACCTTTTGTGGCGGTTACCATAGCGATAAAATATGCATTGCGCCTTTGCCAAGAAGAAAAAGCTGCCCTTATTTATCGGGAGTTTATGGTTTTAAGCTATCTCCGGTTTGATATCAAAGAAGATTATGTGAACGATAAAATCACTATTGCTTTGTCAGGAGATGCCCCTTTGCAAAAAATGACAACCGGTACGCCGGAAGAAGCAATTGCTGCGGTTAGTTCGCTCAAGGCACTTTCTTTAGCTAATGCAAAGGTTAATATTAAACTGGAAATTGCTAAAACTCTAACACCTTTCCCTGTTGATCCGGAAAAGGTTATCGAGCGGTTTATAGAAATACTAAATCCTTTTATCCGATTGAGTTAATTTCTTTAAAGTATTTTACTATTCAAAACAGAAAACCCGTTGCATTTGGCATAAATATACTGTATGACTTAAGCTAAGTTTTAAGAAAAACAGGAAAAAGACAATGCAGGATTTGGAAAAAATCAGAAACTTTGCCATTATTGCGCACATCGATCACGGTAAGTCTACCATTGCCGATAGAATTATTGAAACCTGCGGTGGTTTGGAACATCGTGAAATGACCGAGCAGGTGCTGGATTCTATGGATATAGAACGGGAGCGTGGTATTACCATTAAGGCTCAAACGGTACGGCTTAATTATAAAGCCAAAGACGGGCAAACATATATGCTCAATTTGATTGATACGCCGGGACATGTGGACTTTTCATACGAAGTGTCACGTTCTTTGGCGGCGTGTGAAGGGTCGGTGTTGGTGGTTGATGCAACACAAGGGGTAGAGGCGCAAACGCTGGCCAATGTTTATTTGGCTATTGATAATAATCATGAGATTGTTCCTGCGCTTAATAAAGTGGATTTGCCTTCCGCAGATGTGGAAAAGGTAAAAACGCAGATTGAAGATGTGATCGGGATTGATGCTTCCGAAGCCATTGAAACTTCCGGTAAGACCGGGTTCGGTATTGATAATTTACTGGAGGCTATTGTTCATAAATTACCGGCTCCGCAAGGTGATGTGTCTGCTCCATTGAAAGCCTTGTTGATTGATAGTTGGTATGATGCTTACCTAGGGGTGATTATCCTTATTCGGATAAAAGACGGTGTGTTGCGGAAAAAACAGGTTATTCGTATGATGAGCAACAATGCAACATACAGCGTGGATAAACTGGGTGTCTTTACCCCTAAAATGCAGGATGTGGATGAACTCTCAGCCGGTGAAGTCGGGTTTATTACAGCAAGTATTAAGAGCGTGGGTGATTGCCGTGTGGGTGATACAATTACGGATAATAAGCGCCCGTGTGATACGCCGCTGGCCGGCTTTAAACCGTCTATTCCGGTTGTGTTCTGTTCTATCTTTCCGGTGGACAGCAGTCAATATGATGCGCTTAAAGATGCCCTGGCGAAGTTGAAATTGAATGATGCCAGTATTGATTATCAAAATGAAAACTCTGCCGCTTTGGGCTTAGGGTTCCGTTGTGGCTTCTTAGGACTGCTGCACATGGAGATTATTCAGGAGCGAATCGGTAGGGAGTTTGATTTAGATATTATCACCACAGCCCCGTCGGTTGCTTATAAAATCAACCTCACCAAAGGGGAAACGATTATGTTGCATAACCCGGCGGATATGCCTGATCTTTCTACGGTGGCTTCAATTGAAGAACCGATGGTCAAGGCAACGATTTTAGTTCCGGATACCTATTTGGGGTCTGTCTTGAAATTGTGCACGGAACGGCGGGGAGAACAGCAGGAGTTAACTTATGTCGGCTCGCGGGCAATGGTGGTATATAAAATCCCGTTAAACGAAATTGTATTTGATTTTTATGATCGCCTTAAATCCATTACCAGCGGTTATGCAAGCTTTGATTATGAGCTGACGGGCTATGCCGTTTCGGATTTGGTGAAAGTGCAAATTTTGATAAATGAAGAGCCGGTGGATGCTTTGGCTTTCCTCTGTCATAGGATGGAAGCGGAATCTCGTGGACGGCAAATTTGCGAGCGACTGAAAGATCTTATCCCGAGGCATTTGTTTAAAATTCCGATACAGGCAGCTATCGGTGGACGTGTTGTTGCCCGCGAAACGATTTCCCCGATGCGGAAAGATGTAACGGCAAAGTGTTATGGCGGTGACGTTACCCGTAAGCGCAAACTTTTGGATAAGCAAAAGAAAGGAAAGCAACGGATGCGTCAGTTCGGTAAGGTGGAAGTTCCACAATCTGCCTTTATTGAAGCGCTACGAATCGGTGATGATTAAAGTTACCGAACATTGAATCGACGGAGGGTGTTGGCTTTAGCTAACACCTTTTCTTGTTGCGAATCGGTCGGTAGTTTTTTCTTTCTTAAATAAATGCGCAGGTTGTTGACGTAGTTTTCGTAAATCTTTTGGAAGGCAGCTTTCCCTTTGGGACGATCAGCGAGTTCTCGTAAAAGGGGATCCAGATCTTCCGTGGTAAAACGGGTGACGGTGTCCAATTCTGGCTCTTCAATTTCCTCCGGTTCGGGGATCTCAACAATTTCTACTTTTTTTACAACCGGCAGACTGATTTGTTGTTTTTCAGGTGTGCTTGGTTGAACGGTAACCTGCTTTTTCGGTTCGCTTTTCTTTACTTCTTTTTTTGCTTCTTTGACCGGTGTGGTTTTGACTTCCTGCTTTTGAACGGCGGTTTCTTTGGGCTGAGATTTTATAGTGGTTGTGCTTGATATGGATTTTGTTGTTTCCGTTGTCTGCTTGGTTTCTTCAATTTGCGGTAAATCCGTCAGCAGCGTATTTTGTTGCAAAGCGCCTTGGGGCATAAAAAAGGCATAACGGTCGTAGGTTTCCGCTGTTGCGAGATGATAGATAAAAAAGCTGGACAACGCCAGACAAAGGATATAAATATGTTTCATAGCAGGCCTTTGTTTCGTTTTCTTTGGAGAGAGTATAAATGAAAAAAGTTTTTTTTGCATTAATTTTAAATGCGCTGGTGTGTTATTCCGCATTTTCCGAGGAAGATTTATCACAAGCCGAGCAAGAATGCTTAAGTGTGATTAATGCGCCAAAAGTGGAAGTGACCTCTTCTTACGGTAGACTGCGTTACGATTACAGCAAAGATGAGGCCTATCTCAAAAAAGAAAAGGAAAAACTTTTTCCGCAGTTGGCAGAAGAAAATCTTTCCGATGATATTATCGCTGTCGGGTTGACCAAGGTTAAAGATAATTTTGACTTAAACATGGATGTCGGACAGGTGGAAATCGGACACGGGTATTATTGTCTTTATCCGGAAAAAATAAAGGCCCATATAGGTTATGTGTTGCCGACAATTTATATTGCTAAAAGTTTGCGTAAAGGGACATGCTTGTTTGAGGTTTCCCTCCGTCATGAAAAGACGCACATGCAGATTTATATTGAAGCGCTGGATTACTTTTTGCCGACTTTCAAAAAATCTGCCGAAAATCTGTTTCAAGAGGTGGGGGTGAAAGTTATTCCGTCACCTAAAATTGCCAAAGAATCCGCAATGGATTTGAATCGTCAGTATATTCAAGCTCTCAAAGAAAAAGTGGATGCTTGGCGCAAAGAAGTTGAAATTGAACAGCAAAAGCTAGATTCCGTTGAGAATTATCTGGTGGAGAATCGCTTGTGTCTGGAAGAAGTAAAATAAGCTTAGCTTAACAGCCGTAGTCGTTTTTAAGCCCTTTGATGCATTCCTCAATGCCCTTATAGGCGGAATCGATAAATTCCATATCCTTGGCAGAATTGTTTTTATAGAAAATGCGTACGGTGGTCATCCCGATTTCTTTGGCAAAATGTAAGTTGGAATAACTGTCATCAACAAAGATGCATTCCTTCGGGTTGATGTTTATCTTTTCGCAGAGTTTTTGATATACGTCAGAGCTTTCGTTTTTCTTGTACACTTCAAAATCTTCTACAGAGTAAAATTTCCCTTTGAAAAAGTCATACAATCCGATGTGTTTAAGAATTTTTTCGCAAATATCCCGAGAGGAGGTGGAAAAAACATATTGCGGACAATTCAAAGATGCCAGACTTTCTTTCAACCCTTCGTAAGGTTGGATTGTCGGGACGAGGTTTGCTTTGTAGTTGTGATAAGAAATATATAAGTCTTTGTGAGGAATACCGTATTCCCGAGCAAAAATCTCTAATCCGTCACGATAGGTGGAATAAGACTCCTTAACTTTTTGGGTCGCAGTAGCAAAATCCAACGGAATGTTAAATTCTTTAATAGCGGCTTCTGCGGTGGCTTCGTTTAATTTATTTTTGTATTCTTCCGTTTCAAAATACAGCGTGTTATCTAAATCCCAAATAATCGTTTTACGCACTTTAATTCCTCATCATTCAAATTCAATCCGCTGGCATCATATAGAATGTTTGAGCGAAGGTCAACCTCTATTTGCATTGAAAATGAGAATTTTACAACGCAGCGATTTTATCGGCAATTTCTTTGGCAATATTGAGGGGAGCTGCCGGTTTTTTCTGTGGTGCCGTGTCTGAAAGGGCAGAAGCGTAGCCTTTTTCGTAAAGGGAGTGCACAAAACGCAGGTGCTTTGTTGTCAGCCAATCCGTTCCGGTAAAAATTTTAAGAGGTTTTCCGGCAGCAGTCGCTTCGCAACACATGGAAACAGAATCCCCGGTTACAATCAGATCGTCGGCACAACTCAAAAAACCAAGGTATGGGTTTTCACCTTTATTCCCCCACAGGTATTGATAACTCGGAATATCTTTTAATAACGAAATGATCTTTTCTTCAGCCGTCTGACCGGTTCGGCGAGAGGTCGTGATTAAAAGTGATCCACCTTCTTTTTGTTTGAAGGCTAAAACTTCTTTGGCCAAAGCTTCTGCATTAGCCAGGGTAAAGGGGTGTTTTTTTATGGAGCCGCCGATAATCAATGCGGTTATCGGGTGAGGCAGATGGGAAAACGTCTCTTCCCATGTTTGTTTAGCCGTTTCCAACTTTTCTGCCGTGATAAAGTGTGGAGAGCCTGTCGTATAACAAATGTTGTCCGCTTTGAATTTATAGTTATCATGTTCCGGGGCAAAGATGTAAGTAAATTCTTTCGCACCGGTTCTTCCGATATGGAGCAGTTGGATAAGTTTTGTGGCCGGATGATGCTTTTTGATAAAACGGGCAACAGGGGCCGTCCGTCTGGAAGCGGAAATGACTAAATCCGGATAATCCTTTTTGAGGGTGGCGCAACAAGTTTTTTCTACCCCGAGGAGTGTTCTTCCGCGTAGAAAATTCGGCAATGCCGCCCAACGGGTGTAAGTGATTTCTTTTTTGATAATTTCAAAGCGTTCAGGGTCTAAATAATTAGCCACTCCCTCCGCTTGATGTCTGCTTCCGATACGGTTATCTAACAGTACCCAAACAACTTTTTTCATGCTCGTTCAACTTTTTTCTTTAAATTAGCCTTTTATTAAGTTATAGATGATATTTAAATAGATATGCAAGCATAATTTTGGTTATCAAGAGAGTGTGTTGATGAAAAAGATTTGTTTTTTGATAGTTTGCGGTTTGTTTTTTGCAATGGGTACGGCTCAGGCACAAATGGCCAGCTTGAACAAGGCAAAATATATAACGACTTTGAAAGTGATCGCGGATCACAAAATCAATGATGATGATATTATTGACGATGTGGATAAGCTGCGTGAATACGATAAGTTTAAGAAAGAGCTTAAAGCTATGATTGATAAGTTGGATAATTCTCACCCTCGGGAAGCAAAAAATCAAAAGATTATGCGGATTTTGGAAAAGGCCGGAAAAGAAATTTATGAAGAGTTGAAATAAAAAGGAGCGTGCGATGAAGAAGTTTTTGATTTTGAGTTTGTTATTTATGCTGAATGCCTGCACCACTAAATACATTTTGATGGATGAAAACGGCAATCCGGTTGATGAAGATTATTATACCCAAGCAAGTGCTGAAGGTGAGGCTTCCTCTGCATCTTCCTATACTTCTTCTGAAAGGGCCATCTCTGCTAATGACGTTTTTGTGGTTAGCGAAGGGGAAGATTATGTTACATATCAATATAAAAACGTTCGCGTAGATGAAATTTCACCACTGGCGTCTTTGTATTGTGCCGATGCGGAAGTTTCCAGTTCTCCGTATTTGAGAGAAGTTAATATGTATCACAACGGCTTTATGCGTGCAACGTTTGATTGTGTCAGCCTTGCAATCTGATTTTTGATTCCCTATATAAGCATTGAAGGGAATTGATTATGGTTAAGAATCTTTATGACATTTTAGGCGTCAGCAAAACAGCCACGGCGACGGAGATCAAGTCGCAGTATCGTAAATTAGCACGGAAATATCATCCGGACCTCAATAAGGATAATAAAGAAGCGGCGGATAAGTTTAAAGAAGTTTCCGCTGCGTATGATATTTTGGGTGATAAAGATAAGCGCCAGAAATACGACAATAACGAAATTGATGCCGACGGAAAGCCGACAGGGTTCGGTGCCGGTGGGGGGTATGGCTTTAACTCTGACGGTGGTTATCACACTTATACGAACGGTGGCTTTAATGCCGGTGGGTTTGATTTTTCTTCTTTGTTCGGAGAGGATATTTTCAGCCAATTCGGTGCCGGTGGACGAGGGTTTAATTCTTCCGGTTTCGGCAGACAAGCTCCGCAAAAAGGGCAAGATGTGGCGTATTCTCTTGATGTGGATTTTCTGGATGCGGCCAAAGGTGCTGAAAAATCCCTCAAGATGAACGGAAAACAGATTAACGTTAAAATTCCGGCAGGTACGCAGAGCGGACAGGTTCTCCGTTTGAAAGGACAGGGGTATGCCAGTGTCAACGGTGGCGAATCGGGGGATGCCTTAATTACGATTAACGTTAAATCTCATCCGTATTTCAAAGCAGATGGAAACAATATCCTGTTAGATCTGCCAATCTCAATGAAGGAGGCTGTCTTAGGGGCAAAAGTGATTGTGCCGACCATTAGCGGTAAAGTGAGTGTTACCGTTCCGGCTTATGCTAACGGAGGTGAAAAACTCCGTCTTAAAGGTAAAGGTATGAAAACCAAAACCGGTAGCGGTGATGAAATTGTGACGCTGGTGATTGTTTCTCCTAAAACGAAGAGTAAAGCTTTGGAAGAGGTGTTGAGTTCGTTGCCGGATGAAAATGTGAGGAGCTTTTAATGGATTTTGAACTGTTGCAGGATTTTGATTGGTATCATGAACCGGAGAATGTTCGTTTTGATGCGGATAGTATGGTGGTTTATGCCAAAGCCGGGACGGATTACTGGCAAAGTCTGCAACACGGGTTCAAAAAAGACGACGGGCATTTTTTCTTTTGTCGGCAAGCCAAGGATTTTACTATTACCCTCAGTTGGCAACCGGAGAATCCGGATAAATTTTCGCAATGCGGTTTGATGCTCCGATCAGATGAACGCAATTGGTTTAAAGCTGCCCTGATGCAAGAGGTGGATAACCGTCCGGTATTGATGTCTTCTTTGACAATCAGCGGTCATTCGGAATGGAGCGGTTTCCCACTTTATAATGACGGTGGGGCGGTTTGGTTTCGTTTGGTCCGCAAAGGGGATGACTATACTTTCTTTTATTCTCTTGACGGGGAGCATTTTATCAAAGCACGGCAGTTTTATCTTGAAAGTTTTGATGAGGTAAAAACAGGTGCTTATGTGGCAGCCCCACAACAAAAAAACTTTTCTGCAAAGTTAACTTCGGTTAAATTGGGCGGAGCTTAGGTTTCGTATGTATTTTGTGCCTTTGCACACAGAAATTGTTAAAAAAGCGTAAAAAAATTTTCTAAAAAAATAAAAATATCTTCTTGACAATAAAATATTTTTTGTGTTTATTAAGCATTAGGTAATAACATACGTTTTAGTATGTATAAGTGTTAGGAGGCTATTATGGCTAGAAAATGTAAAGAGGATGCGGAGAAAACAAGACTGGCGGTATTGGAATCCGCTTTGGATGTCTTTTCTGAAAAGGGGTTTGCAAAAGCCACTTTTGATGAGATTGCAGCAAGGGCCGGTTTTACGAAAGGTGCTGTTTACTGGTATTTTAGAAATAAGGCTGATTTGGTGTCCGCTTTAATTACGGAATATGTTCAGCAGCGATATGAAGAGATTAAGCATAGCTTACCGGCAGGAAATACGTTTGATGATTTGTTAAAATATTTTATGGTTTGGGCAAATGTTTCTCAAACCGATGTTCGTTTTGCAAAGTTCGGTCGCTTTGTTATGTGCCAAATGGAATGGTCTGAAGCCGTTATCGACAGGGTTGATAAAGGGACTCAGTTTGTTAAAAATTTCCATTTAGAGAAAATTAACGAGGTTTTGATAAACTTGCAGGAAAAAGGGGTCTTGAAAGAGGGACTGGATATTGCAATGATTAGGCATTTAATTCTTTCCAGTTATATGGGTATTATGTTTTCGTACTTAAGCAAAAGATATGAATATGATGCCGTTAGTATGGTTCGGGAAGGATTAGGCGCGCTGTTTGATGGTTTGAAGAAATAGGAGATGTATTTTATTATGAAAAAAGAACAGATAGTAGAAATTGTAAAAAAAGCAGAACAAGAGGGAAAAATCGCATTTAAGAAAAGCTATCTGCTTGTTGGTGTCGGGGTTATCTTGGCAGCCATAGCCGGATGCCATTTTTACGGCAGAAATGCCGGAGGGTATCAGGTACCGGCGGTTAATGCAGAGGTTTTTGAAGCTGTAGAAGAAAATATCAATAATCCGAAAACTTATGTCGCTTTGATTGAGGCCATTAACAGCGTTGATGTGGTGGCCAAGGTTAGCGGTAGTTTGGATAAAGTCAATTTCAAAGAAGGCAGTTTTGTTAAAAAAGATGAGCCTTTGTTTGTGATTGATAAACAGACATATCAGGCAAATTATAATTTAGCGGTGGCTCAGTTGGAAAGTGCCAAAGCACAGCTGACCAGAACGGAGCGTGATTATAAAAGACAGCAACAACTGAGTTCTAAAAACATTGCATCTAAGGCAACGTTTGATGCGGCAGAGAGCGCTTATCTGCAAGCAAAAGCTGCGGTTTCTCAAGCTGAGGCTCAGTTGGAGTTAGCCCGTATTGATTTGGATAATACGGAAGTGAAAGCTTATATTGACGGCTATATCGGAAAAACCAAAGTAACGGTTGGTAACTATGTTGTTGCCTCGGCAGAACCTTTAGCCCGTGTGGTTCAGATGAATCCTATTCGTGTGGCTTTTTCCGTTACGGATAAAGAGTATTTAAAACTCAAAAGTGCCAGCAAAGAAAATATGGATAATTTAGTGATGAACGTGGAATTGGCCAATGGTCAGGTTCTGCACGAAAAACTGGATACCGTATTTGCCAATAATGAGGTTAACCAAGGTACGGCGACCGTTGCAGTTTATGCCGATATTAAAAATGATGAAGGTTTATTGAAACCGGGGGCGTATGTACGTATTTCCGTAACTTCCGCTTTGGAAGAAAAAGGTATTGTGGTTCCGGAAAAAGCTATTGTTCAGGGTAATGAAGCCTCTTTTGTTTATGTGGTAAAAGATAATCTTGCCAGCATGAAAAAGGTTTCTCTGGGTGAGGCTTTTGACGGCAAGCAGGTTATCCTTGATGGGATCAATGCCGGTGATAAGGTTATGATCAGCGGCTTATCCAACAGAATGTTAAGAGATGGTGCGGCAATAAACGTTCTTAATGCCAACTAATTCCGGAGGGAAGGAAGATGTTTTCAAAGTTTTTTATTGAAAGACCTCGTTTTGCGATAGTTATTGCTATCATTATGAGTTTGGCAGGTATTATTGCAATTTTTACATTACCGGTTGCGATGTATCCGGAAATTACACCTCCGCAGATTATGGTGACGGCGGATTATACCGGTGCCAGTGCGGAAACGGTGGCTAATACGGTGGCTATCCCGATTGAAAAAGAAGTAAACGGTGTTGATGACATGATGTATATGACGTCTTCGTCTTACAACTCCGGAAGATATCAATTGGATATTAGCTTTGAAATCGGTACAGATCCGGATTTGGCACAAGTTAAAGTGCAAAACCGTGTTCAAAAGGCAATCAACAGTTTGCCGGATGAAGTACAATCCAGAGGTGTGAACGTTATTCGTCGTTCTTCGGAAATTTTGGGCTTCTTGCAAGCCGTTTCTCCTAACGGAACACACGATCAAAACTTCTTGAACAATTACGTTACCAATAACATTAAAAATAACCTCGCCCGTCAGTACGGTGTGGGTGATGCCAATGTTATGGGGTCGGATTTGAGTATGCGTGTATGGCTGGATGCAGATAAAATGGCTGCGCTTAATTTGCCGATTAGTGCCGTGCGTACTGCTATTGCCAGCCAAAACTATCAGCCTTCTTTGGGGTCTGTCGGGTCAGAACCGAACGACGGTACAAGTCAGGTTGTCTTTTCTTTGGAAACCAAAGGCCGTTTGAACGAAGCCAAAGACTTTGAAAATATTATCGTGCGGACGGAGGCCGAAGGTGGCTTAGTTCGCTTGAAGGATATTGCCAGAGTTGAAATCGGTTCGGAAACGTATTTGGTTAAGTCTGATGTGGACGGGCAAGCCAACGTTGCCATTATGTTGAACAAACTTTCCGGTGCAAATGCTTTGAAAGCCATGACGGCCGTTCGGGCAGAGTTGAAAAGACTCTCTAAATATTATCCGGAAGATTTTGACGTAAAAGTATTCTTTGATGCTACGGATTTTATTCGTGCGTCCATTGAAGAAGTGGTATTTACTTTGCTTCTTACCTTCCTCTTGGTGGTGATTGTATGCTATGTCTTTCTACAAGATTGGCGGGCAACACTTATTCCGGCGATTGCTATTCCGGTGTCCATCTTGGCAACTTTTGCCGTGATGCTGGCTTTGGGCTATAACTTGAATATTTTAACGTTGTTTGGTTTGATCTTGGCTATCGGTTTGGTGGTGGATGACGCTATCGTGGTGGTTGAACGTGTGCTTTATTTGATGCAGACGGAAAACCTGAACCCGAAAGAAGCCGCAACAAAAGCTATGGAACAAGTATCTTCTGCCGTTGTGGCTACAACGTTGGTGTTGTTAGCCATCTTTGTGCCGATTGCATTTATGGGCGGGGTGACCGGTCGTATTTACCAACAATTTGCGATTGCAATTTCATTTGCAGTGCTGTTCTCCAGTGTTAATGCTTTAACGCTCAGCCCGGCATTGTGTGCAACGTTGTTGCGTCCGATTACACCAAGAACTTCGGGATTTTTGTTCCGTTTTGAACAATTTATCACGGCATCTAAAAACAAATATGTGCGTGCGGTGGCTTGGCTCGGGCGGAAAACCTTACTCATTTTGCTTATTTTGGGTGTATTGATTGTCCTTAACCTCACTTCGGTGATGAATATTAAATCTTCATTCTTGCCGGATGAAGACCAGGGCGTGATTATGGCTAACGTTCAATTACCTGAGGGTGCTGCCGGAAAGAGAACATCCGATGTGATTGAAAGAATATCCGAAGCAACGGCAAAAGAAGCAAAAGTTAAATCCGTTATGAATTTGCGTGGTTTTAGTATCTTGGCCGGACAAGGTGAAAACGTCGGCTTTAAGATTATTTCTTTGCAACCATGGGAAGATCGTAAAGATATTGCGGACCTTTCTTCCAATATCCGTGCCAGATTGACAGCAGCTGTTTCCGGTATTCCGGATGCCAGCATTATGTTGTTTGAAATGCCGGCTATTCCTGGTTTGGGTAACAGTAACAGTATGGATTTGCGTTTGCAGTCTATTGAAAATACGGATATGAATGCTTTGGAACAAACACTGAATAAGTTCTTGATGGAGGTAAACAAACTTCCTGAAGTGGCAATGGCTTATTCCACATTTACTTCCAGAACGCCGCATGCGTATTTGGATATCGATCGTGAAAAAGCAGAGCTGATGGGAGTTACCGTCGGGACGATTTATTCTACGTTGCAAACATATTTAGGTTCTTTGTATGTCAACGATGTGAACATCGGTACGCAGGCTAACAAAGTGATGCTGATGGCAGACTGGAAGTATCGTAAAAACTTAGAGAGCATTAAAAATCTCTATGTTCCGAGCGAATCCGGTGAGATGGTGCCGCTGGGCAGTTTGATTGAAATCAGAAGAGTAACTCTGCCACGTTCCGTTGACCGTTATAACCAATATCCGGCAGCAACGATTAATATTGTTGCATCAGAAAATTCCAGTTCCGGTGCGGCGATGGAAGCCGTTGAGAAACTGGCGGATAGTGTCTTATCTAAATCGTATGCGTACGAATGGTCCGGCATGAGCTTGCAAGAAAAACGTAACCAAGGGCAGATTGTTTATGTGGTTGCGTTGGCTATCCTGTTTGCTTATCTGTTCTTGGTGGCACAGTATGAAAGCTGGAGCTTGCCGCTGTCGGTTATCCTTTCCGTGTTGACGGCTATGTTCGGGGCTTTTGCCGGTATGTATATTGCCGGTTTACCACTGAGTATTTATGCACAATTAGGTTTGGTGTTGTTGGTCGGATTGGCAGCTAAGAACGCGATTTTGATTGTGGAATTTGCTAAAACCGAGCGGGAGCATGGTATCTCTATTGTTAATGCCGCCGTGGTAGGAACAAAAGAGAGATTCCGTGCCGTGCTGATGACTGCCTTAACCTTCATTTTGGGTGTTGCACCGATGGTATGGGCAACAGGGGCTTGCTCCGGTTCGCGTGTGGCTGTTGGTGTGCCGGTATTCTCCGGTATGTTGGTGGGCACATTGTGCGGTTTGGTGGTTATTCCGTTATTGTACATTTTGGTACAATCCCTTGTGGAACGGAAACGCTTAAAGTAATCCGAAACTAAAACAAAAAGCGGCTGTGTAGATGGCCGCTTTTTTGGTGGATGGTAAGAAATTTTATAAAATACTGGACGGATATCCAGAAAAGGGCTATACCGTAGGAAAACAGAAAGGGATATTGGAAATGACTTTGCTCAAATGTTATCATTTTACTTCAAACAAGGTGGGGAAGAAACTCCTTATTTTAGGCGCTGTGCATGGGAATGAACATTGTGGCACAACGGCTTGTTTGCAAGTGATAGATAAGCTTAATAGCGGAAAAATCCACCTTAAAAGCGGTGAGGTTTCGTT
>CAYPIZ010000002.1:15450-33686 GCA_964410935.1 uncultured Acetobacter sp.
TGATAGATAAGCTTAATAGCGGAAAAATCCACCTTAAAAGCGGTGAGGTTTCGTTTATTCCCGTTTGCAATCCGGAAGCGGCGGCAAAAAATGTTCGGGAAATTGATGAAAACCTGAATCGGATTATCCGCCCGTATGCGAATCCGCAGACGTATGAGCAACATTTAGCTACGGAATTAGATGCCTATATCGCACAGGCAGATGTGATTATCGATCTGCATTCTACTTTTGCTAAAGTGTCACGTCCGTTTGTGTTTAGTGATTATCCGGATGCCTTGGCGGATAAGCTCACGGCGGCTCTTGATATTCGGTATATCTTGCACGGCTGGCCGGAAGTTTATGCACAAAATAATGCCGTGGAAGATCTTTCTACCGGTGCAGTGGCACATCAGTACGGCAAAACCGCCCTTACGGTAGAATGCGGACAGCATGAAGATCCGTCCACGGTGGCAACGGCTCTTTCCGTTATTGACAGGGTAATGCAGGTTTTAGGGCTTACAGAGGCCGAGGCATATTCCCCCTGTCCGCAAGAAAATGTGATGATGGATAGCCTTATCATGAAGGCAAAAGCCGGGCAATTCGTCAGAGAATTTTATCATCTGGATGCGGTGAAAAAAGGGGAAGTGCTTGCCGAATATGATGACGGTGAAAAACTTATCTCCCCACAAGACGGATATATCCTGTTGCCGAAAGCGTATGCTCAAGTTAATGCCGAGTGGTTCTACCTAGGGCATCTGCAAAAGCAAAATCATAATTTATAGCGTAAGATTTTTCTTGTTCCGGCTCCGGTTTACCCCAGATGATGGCCTTTTTTTCTTTATCTAACCCCAGTCCCCGATAGCCGAGTTGGGCAATGTGACGCATTTTATTGAAGAGGGCAGGGATTTCTTTATGAATGTCCTTACCGATAGACATAACGAACATATTTTCGGCTTTATATACCGGTTCTTCCCGGTCAAAATCTTTTTGCATATATAGCACTTTGGCATCATCAAACGGATCTCTGTCTACTTTCCGAATCGACATGCCGTTTTTCAGAGCATTTATCCAACTGGCAGGGTTATCCATAGCAATTTGGCTGATTGCGGTGGTTTTTCCGTTCAATCTGGCTTGGTTTTCACGATAGTTTAAGAGCTTTTGCATTAAACCGTGTCCCCGATAATCCATATCCACCAATGTGGCTTTATAGATCACTAAATCCGTCGGGGCAATTTCTGCGGCAAATTCCGGCATATCTCTGTCCGCCATAGAAGTCGGAAATTCAAAGATACTCTGTGCAATCAGTTTATCACCGTCAAAAATACCGATCATGTGGCTGTTCTCATTGTCCAGTGCCTTCATAAAATCCGTAGCACTTCTTTTAAGAATAAAATGTTTTTCATCGGCATGAAAATTGGCAATGATCTTATCTTGCAAATTCATCACGGCGGCTAAGTGTGTAATATCTAATTTTTGAACTGTAAAATCTTGTTCCATAACGTTTATCCTGAAATTTTTATAAAAAAAGATTTGAGAAAACTCAAACCTTGCGACTGCCTATTTGTATTATCAAAAATAGTCATCGTCGCATATTTAAATTCCGGCGGCGCAAAGCGCTCTGTTTCGTTGTGTAGAACATTGTCTCTCTCATTTATTAAAAGTTGCTGGTTTGTAACATGGAGACGCTTTTTTGTCAAGACGTTTTTATGCTAAAAGGGAATTTTAAAAACGGCAGGAAGTTTAACCTGCCGTTTTAATACAAAATAAATTTCTCTCTTTTTATTTTGCCAAAGAAAGGAGCTTGTCATATTTCCGCAAAATACATTCAGCAACGGCGGCGTACTCTTCTTTAGGATCTATGTCGGTTTGAGGTGTGCGGACCAACATATCCTCTGTCAGCTCAAACACTTCTCCGCTATAATCACGAACACAGTGTTTTTGTCCACGGGTAGCCAAGGCACTCAGGCGCAAAATTTCCGTTGTTTTATCTATTTCGTCTTCATCAGACATGGCTTTCTCCTATTTTTTGATATCCATCGAAATCCATTTCCCTTTGGTGTCGTTATACTTTTCTTTAGCATCATAGAGGTTAACTTTCAAGCCTAAATCTTTGGCGGTCAATTTACCCATAGAAAGCAACAGGCTTAAACCGGAAACATAGTAATCATGCTTGGTGGTTACTTCTTCTACTTCAGAATTTAACAGGTATTGATATTGGTTCAAAACATCAAGCACCGTACGGTTTCCCAAAGCTTCTTCTTCACGCACACCGTCCAAAGCTACCTGATAAGCTTTAATTTGAGCTTTTACGGAAGCAATTTTAGCCTTGTTGGCGCTCAGGTATTCCCAATAACTGGTGATATCGGAATGCAAAGCATCTTGGGTGTTCAGCAAATCTTCTTCTGCCTGCCAACGATAGTATTTGCTCTGGCGAATCTTGGCACGGCTTGCACCGGCATTATATAACGGCACGCTCAGGTTCACACCGAGTTCAACGGCATCATTGGTCGGGTTTTTGCCGTCAGCAGTGTTATAATAACTCTGCGTTTTAATTCTGCCGGCAGAAGCATAAGCATTCACGGATGGCAACAAGTCACCTTTGTTGGTGCTGACGTCATATTTCTTTGCTTTCAAAGTATGACGAGCCGCTTTCAAAGCGTAGCTGTGTTGTTTAGCATAATCCATAGCTTCTTTTAAGCTTTTCGGGAATCTGTTTTCAATTTTTTGCGGGTCAGTAATGTTTTTCGGCTCAACCCCGATAACCTGAACATATACGGCACGAGAGGCTTCCAAATTACCGGCTGCGGCAATGCGCTGAGATTGGGCAGAGGCGTAGCTTGCTTCTGCTTGTGAAACGTCTGTGGTGGTTACTTCACCAACTTTGAAACGCTCTCTGGTTTCGTCCAGTTCTTTTTTCAAAAGTTTTTCGTTGTTTTGTTGCAACTTCAAAATGGCTTCATCACGTAATACGTCTAAGTAAGCAACGGCAGCTTCCAACAAAACGCCTTGTTCGGTGGCCATTAACGCATCTTGGGATGCATGGGCGTAACTTCTGGCGGCGCTTACGGAATTTACGGTTTTAAAACCGCTGAAAATCGGTTGTGAAACCGTTGCAACCAAGGAGCGATTGTACCCGTCAACAGGTCTGGTCTGAGCATTTGTGTTAATTTTAGAATTGGAATAATCCCCTTCTACGGCAACCGTCGGACGATAGCCGGATTTTGCAATGGCAACGTTCTCATCAACGGCTTGTGTGGCGGCACGGGCAGCTTTCAAAGACGGATTATATTCATAAGCTTTTGCTAACGCACTTTCCAAATTATCGGCCTGTGCCGTTACGGCAAAAGTTGCCGCACATAACACTGCGGCGATGTTTTTACATTTCATTTTATACACCTCTTTCAATTTTTTTACTCAGTTCTCTCTTTGTTTTAACGTAAAAATGTTAAAAAAATCTCAAACTTAGTTTTCATTTTAGAAAATAATCTTATATTATTAACGAAAATTCAATCTATTTCACCCTAATTTTGTGAATAGTCAAGTATGTTTATTTAGGAGTATTGTGTTTTGAAAAAAGCTAAACTTGAAATCAGTGACGAGATGAAAAGAGCTCGTTTGAAACTTTCTATTGAGCATTATATAAATTACTTCATCGGCAAGCGCGCTTGTGAATTGACTAAGGAAGAAGCTTTGTATGCTATCTCTTTAGCCGTCAGAGAATTTGCCATGGATGAAATGTATAACACAATGGCACGGTATAACAAAAAATCTTCCAAGAGAGTTTATTATCTGTCTATTGAATATTTAATCGGCCGCTCGTTGGAGAATAATTTGCACAACTTGGGGTTATACGATTTACTTAAAGATATTAAGATTGACGGTTTTCCGGATTTCTCCGTGGAAGAAATTTTTGACACGGAATATGATCCTGCCTTGGGTAACGGTGGCTTAGGCAGACTTGCCGCCTGCTATTTGGACTCTATGGCTTCGTTAGGTTTGCCGGGGTTCGGGTATGGTATTAATTATCAGTTTGGCTTGTTCAAACAAAAGTTTGAGAACGGTTGGCAGGTAGAACAGGCCGACGGTTGGGCTTCGGATTTTTCTCCGTGGGAGTTGGCTCGTCCGGACAGAACGGTTACCGTTCCGCTTTACGGAAATGTAGAAACCTATAAAGATGCAAACGGCAAAGATACTTATGTTTGGGCAAATACGCACACATTGTATGGTGTTCCGTATGACTTCCCGATTGTCGGGTATGCCGGTAAATCCGTAAACTATTTGCGTTTGTTCTCGGCAAAGACCGATGATGAATTTGACATTGATATCTTTAATAACGGTGGGTATATTGAGGCTGTTGAAGATAAAATCAAAACCGAATCCATCTCTAAGGTATTGTATCCGTCCGATGCGATAGAATCCGGTAAGGCATTACGTTTATCACAACAATACTTCTTTGTTTCCTGCGCTATTCAGGATATTTTCAGAAGATTTTTAGAAAAGAACAATGATTTTGAAAAGCTGCCGAATGAAGTTTGCATCCAGTTAAATGATACGCATCCGGCTTTGGCAATTGTGGAAATGATGCGTTTGCTGGTAGATGTTTACGGACAGGAATGGGAAGATTCTTGGAATATCGTAACCAAAGTTTTTGCTTATACCAACCACACCTTGTTACCGGAAGCTTTGGAAACATGGCCGGCTAAATATTTTGCCCGCATGTTGCCGCGTCACTTACAGATTATTTATGAAATCAACCGCCGTTTTATGGAATTTGCTAAAGAAAAATTTGGTGATGATGCAGAAAAGTTGAGCAAGGTTTCTATTGTTTCCGGTGAGGGCGACGGGCAGATTATCCGTATGGCGAATCTGTCAATTGTCGGCTCTTTCTCCGTTAACGGTGTGGCAAAAATTCACTCTGAATTGATTAAAACTTCTCTGGTACCGGAATTTTATGAACTCTGGCCGGAAAAGTTTACCAATATCACTAACGGTATCACGCCAAGACGTTGGCTCTTGCATGCTAACACCAGTTTGGCCACTTTGATTTCCGATAAAATCGGTAAAGATTGGATTGCTCAGTTGGATTTGTTGAGCAAGCTTTCCGATTTTGCCGAAGACAGTGATTTTGTCAGCAAATTTATGAAGATTAAAAAAGCCAACAAAGAGCTTTTGCGTCATGAAATCTTTAAACGGACCAATGTGGCAATTACCACCAACAGTATGTTTGTGGTTCAGGCAAAACGAATCCACGAATATAAGCGTCAGTTGATGGCTATCTTGCAGGTTATCGGGGATTATCTGGCCATTGTGCGGGATAATGTTCGTCCGATTTGTCCGAAGACATATATCTTTGCCGGAAAGGCTGCGCCGTCTTATACTTTTGCGAAGTTGATCATTAAGTTGATTAACAATGTAGCCAATGTGGTTAATAACGACTCTCGTGTGGGTGATTCCTTAAAAGTTGTCTTTATTCCGGATTATAAAGTTTCCGTTGCGGAAGTTTTGATTCCGGCAGCTGATGTCAGCTTGCAGATCTCCACAGCCGGTTTTGAAGCCTCCGGTACGGGCAATATGAAATTTGCTTTGAACGGTGCTTTGACCGTTGGTACATACGACGGTGCAAATATTGAAATTCGTGAAGCTGTCGGTGAGGATAATTTCTTCCTCTTCGGGTTGCGTGAAAACGAAGTTCAAGCTATGCGGCCGACTTATAATCCGCGCAAGATTTATGAAGAATCGGAATATGTTAAACGTATCCTGAATGCCATAAATTCCAATATGTTCTGCGAGAAGGATACACCGGCATTGTTCAAGCCGATTTTTGATGAGCTTTTAAACCGTGATTACTTCTTTGTCATGGCAGATTTGGAAGCCTTTAATCAGGCTATGAAAGATGCGGAAAAGGCGTACTTAAATAAAAACGAATGGGCGAAAAAGGCTATTTATAACGTGGCTAATATGGGGTATTTCTCCAGCGACCGTTCGGTTAGCGAATATGCTAAAAAGATTTGGCATGTTTCAGAAGCAAAAGACACCTCTTCCCGTAAATCCGAAGAGAAAGATTTTGCCGAATCCGCTTAAGCCGGTCAGGTTAGTCTTAAAAGAAAAGGCAGCATATTTGCTGCCTTTTTTCTATTTCGCGTTATTGATAATTTTTAGGGCATCATCAAGATTTATCTCGCCACCTTTTAGGGCACTCGGAATACGGTAATTGTTTTTACCGCACTTGATGTATTGTCCGTAACGACCGGTTGCCAATAAAATGTCTTCTTTGGTTTTCGGGTTCTTTCCCAGCACTTGAGCTTCCGCCTTAGGGGCTACGTTTTGGAGCAATTCTTCCGCACGCTCTTTGGTGATGTTAAAAATATTATCCGCACCGGTCAAAGAACGGGATTTCGCCCCCTGTTTGATGTATTGCCCGAACTTCCCGATATTAACGGTGATGTCGTCACCTAAATCACGCGGTAAATCGGCTAAAATTTCAGCCTGTTCAAAGGTCAATTCTTCCGGTGTAATAAATTTCGGCAAGGCAATGCGTTTCGGTTTTTCCGTTGTGGCCGTGGCATCTTCACCCAGCTGAATATAAAAACCGTACGGGCCTTTTTTGAGGTAAACGTTTAGGCCTTTATGCTCGCCTAAAAGTTTATCTTCTGCGGCAGGCTTCCTCTCTGTGGAAGAATCCTCTTCTTCTTTCATATCGGTAAGCGGCATGGTGTATTTGCATTCCGGATAATTGGAGCAACCTAAAAATGCCCCGAATTTACCCAACTTAATGCTCAAATGGCCTTTACCGCATTCCGGACACAACCGTGGGTCAGAGCCATCGGCTTTCTCCGGAAAGAGGTGATAAGCCAACACTTCGTCAATCTTATTGATAACTTCGCTTACCTGCAACGGTTGAACGGCTTGAATGTTGTTATAAAACTTGGTCCAGAAACCGCTCAAAAGTTTTTTCCACTGCATTTCACCGGCGGAAATATCGTCCAGATGTTCCTCCATTTGGGCAGTGAAATCATATTCTACATACTTCTTAAAGAAGTTTTCCAAAAAGATCGTTACAATACGTCCCCGATCTTCCGGTATGAAACGCAGCTTTTCCACTTTAACATATTTGCGTTCCTGTAAAACGGCGATAATGGATGCATACGTTGACGGACGACCGATGCCCAGTTCTTCCAATTTCTTAACCAAGCTTGCTTCGGTAAACCGTGGCGGTGGTGTGGTGAAATGCTGTTCCGGTTTGATAGCTTTTTTATCAACGGAATCGCCCTCTTTAACGTTTGGTAACAGACGATTGTCATCATCTTCTTCCTCGTCATCATGGCCTTCCTGATACAAGCGGAGAAAACCGTCAAACGCAATAACCTGTCCATTGGCGCGGAGCAGAATTTGGTTGTCTGTGGAAAGCGAATCGATAGTCACTTTGTCCAATAAAGCCGGCTCCATCTGGCAGGCAATAGTTCTCTTCCAGATCAGCTCATACAACTTATACGAATCGGCATCCAGTTTTTCAGACATCTTCTTTGGTGTATTCATTACATCTGCCGGACGGATAGCTTCGTGCGCTTCTTGTGCGTTCTTGGATTTGGTTTTGTATTCTTTAGGTGATTTCGGTAAATAGCTCTCTCCAAAATATTTGAGAATCGCTTCACGACAAGCGGTGATTGCTTCTACGGAAAGGTTTACGGCATCGGTTCTCATATAGGTGATGTAACCGGCTTCATACAATTTTTGAGCCACCTGCATGGTCTTTTTAGCAGAAAAACGTAACTTACGCGCGGCTTCCTGTTGTAAGGTGGAGGTGGTAAACGGTGGGGCAGGGTAACGATTGGCTTTTTTGCGCTCAATCTTGGCAATGTTAAATTCTGCCTGTTCAATTTTCGCTTTGGCGGCATTGGCTTTTTCTTCGGTATTGATATCAAATTTATCCAGCTTTTTGCCGTCCAAATTGATAAGGTGTGACGGAATCAGAGCTTTTTCTGCCGTTTCCAAATCCACATCAATGGTCCAATATTCTTCGGGCTTAAATTTTTCAATTTCCATTTCGCGTTCGCAGATTAAACGCAACGCAACGGATTGCACACGACCGGCAGATTTAGACCCCGGAAGCTTGCGCCATAATACCGGTGAAAGCGTAAAGCCCACCAGATAATCCAATGCCCGACGTGCCATATAGGCAGAAACCAGATTTTCATCAATCTGACGTGGATTTTGTATGGCTTCGGTAATGGCGTGCTTGGTAATTTCATGAAAGACGACACGCTCAATCTTTTTACCTTTTAATTTCTTTTTAGAAGACAATTCTTCCAGTATGTGCCAGGCAATGGCTTCACCCTCTCTATCCGGGTCGGATGCGAGGACTAACGTATCACAATCTTTTAAGGCTGCAATGATGTCATTCAGACGTTTTTTCCCGCCGACACTCAGCTCCCACACCATTTTGAAATCTTCATCAGGGTTGACGGAGCCGTCTTTACTCGGCAAATCACGAATATGCCCGTAACTTGCAAGCACTTTGTAATCATTTCCAAGGTATTTATTAATTGTCTTTGCCTTTGCAGGAGACTCTACTACAACCAATTTCATATTCTAAAACCTCTTAAACCTTAGCTATTTTATTTCCCGGAATACGGATAACTTTATCTTCTAATTCCAGCTCAACAATCATTGTCATCACCGTGGCGGTGGGCAAGCCGCTGGCCCTGATCAGGTCATCAATATCTTCCCCGTTAGCGGAAATGAGTGACAAAAATGCGGATTGAGCATCTGTTTGCCCTGAACTATCCGAATTATTTTTCGGATTGTCAAGCGAATATTCAAATAAATCAGCCGTAACCGATTTTTCAACCTCTTTTTTGATAAATTTTTGCGGTGAAAAATTAAAGTTTGCGACAATGTCTTCAACACTATCTACAAAGACAGCTCCTTCTTTGAGGAGCTTGTTGCACCCGGAGGATCGCCCGTCATACGGGGCTCCGGGGATGGCATAAACTTCCCGCCCTTGTTCTAAGGCTTGCCTTGCGGTGATAAGCGAACCGGATTGTATGCCGGCTTCTGCTACCAATACACCTTTACTCAAACCGGAAACAATGCGGTTGCGTCGTGGAAAGTTTTGAGCCACCGGTGTTGTCCCCAGCGGATATTCGGAAAGGATAAGCCCTTTTTGAGCAATTTCTTTATAGAGTTTTTCGTTTTCTTTAGGGTAACAGACATCAACTCCCGTGCCTAAAACGGCAATGGTGCGTCCCTCTGCGGCTAAAGCCCCGCTATGGGCGGCAGCATCTATGCCACGGGCTAAGCCGGAAACAATCGTAATCCCCTTTTGAGCGGTTGCTTCGGATAACTGTTTGGCAAATTTTTGTGCACTCAAAGAGGCATTGCGTGAGCCGACAACCGCCAGCATATTGTCATTTGCCAGCAGATCTATATTCCCCAGTGCATAAAGCACCGGTGGAAAATCATCAATCTGTTTTAAGTTGTACGGATAGAGCTCATCTGTCTCGGTGAGAATGTGTATGTTTTTAGATTCAGCCAGCAAAATTTCTTCTTCGGCTTTTTCTTTAGGAAAGATTTTGCGTTTGAGGGAAAGCTCTTTTAAGGCTTCTTCAACCGAACCGAATCGCTCCACCAAACGGTGAAAATGTATCGGCCCGACACCGGTGGTGTTAATCAGTTGAAGATATGCGATAAGTTGCTTGCCGTCCACGTTGCCCCCTATTGCTTTTTGAGCTTAATTTTGCTTTCTTCCCCTTTGAGCAAGCGTTTAATGTTGGCATGGTGGCGAACAATCACCAAAGCTATCACCAAAGTGTACACCAGGGTATAAACAGGCTCCGGTGCAAAGAAGTATGATAGGAACGGAACACATGCCGCAGCCGTGATGGCGGATAAAGAGGAGTACTTAAACGTAAAAGCCATGGCCAGCCAAATTGCCAAAGCAATCAGAGCTATCGGCCAGCAGGTTACTAAGATAAATCCGAAAGCGGAAGCTACACCCTTTCCCCCTTTGAATTTTAACCATACGGGGAAGTTATGCCCTAATACACCAAAAGCGCCGGCAGTTAAAGAGGCAATAACGCTGTTTACATCATTATAAGAGGCGAGCTTGCCTGCCAGATAAGCGGCGAATCCGGCTTTGAAAGCATCACAAAGAACCGTTAGCAAAGCTAAACTCTTATTACCGGTACGCAAAACATTGGTTGCACCGATATTTCCGGAACCGATTTTACGGATGTCCCCGTAACCGGCCATGCGGGTAAATACCAAACCAAACGGAACGGACCCGATTAAATATCCTGCTAAAATGCTTATTATGTAAACAGTCGTACTTGTCATATTGTTCTCCCTTATCTGTTTTTTCTCATATTAGGGAAATATTGTAAAATTTCAATCTATTTTACCAAGGTGTGCATAGACGGTGTTTTCAAAATGTATATTAGAATTTTTTTAACTAATACGGTGTATTTAAACCATAAGTCTTGATATTTTATTCTGAAACGGATACCAAAGCGACGTCGCGTAACCAGATTTGATTGAAGAGGAAATTATGGGTATTAAATATAAAAGAATCTTACTTAAACTTTCCGGTGAGGGGCTGATGGGGGATCAGGCTTTCGGTATAGACGAGAAAGTTTTGCAAACCGTCGCCGAGAGTGTGCGTCAGGTTCATAAAAAAGGTGTGGAGCTTTGCCTGGTTATCGGTGGCGGAAATTTTTACAGAGGTGTCAATAACACTAATGCAGCGGTGGCCCGTCCGGTGGCAGATCAAGCCGGTATGTTGGCCACGTTGCTGAATGCTCTGTTCTTGAAAAGTACATTAAATGCCAATGGGGTCAAAGCGGAAATTCTTTCCGGTATTGCCGTACCGCAAGTGGCAGAAACTTATTCTTATCGTCGGGCGCAAGAGTTGTTAAAAGAGGATACCGTGCTTATTTTTGCCGGTGGAACGGGAAATCCGTATTTTACCACGGATACCGGGGCAACTTTGCGTGCTTTGGAAACCGGTTGTGAGGCTTTGTTTAAGGCCACGCAGGTGGACGGCGTTTATGATAGTGATCCGAAAAAGAATCCGTCAGCAAAGCGGTATGATCAGGTCTCTTATAATGAGGTTATTGAAAAGCAACTGAAGGTAATGGATATTACGGCGGTTTCTATGGCACGGGAAAATAATCTCCCCGTTGTCATTTTTAAACAAGAAAGTATTGACAGTCTGATAAAAGTTTTGCAAGGTAAAGGCAATTATACAATTATCAAGTGAGGTAATATGACAGATTTTAATGACATTAAACAAGATACCGTAGCCCGTATGGAAAAAACGCTTGAAACTTTGAAAAATGATTTCGGCGGTTTACGGGCAGGACGTGCACATGCCAGTCTTTTGGACAACATTATGGTGGAAGCATACGGTAACCCGACACCGATTGCTCAAGTAGGGACAATCAGCGTGCCGGATGCACGTACGCTTTCCGTTAGTGTTTGGGATAAAGGTTTGGCAAAGTCAGTTGAAAAGGCTTTAAGAGAATCCGACTTAGGCTTAAACCCGGTTTCAGACGGGCAGCTTATCCGTATTCCTATTCCGCCGCTTTCCGAAGAGAGAAGAAAAGAGCTCTCTAAAGTTGCCGGAAAATATGCCGAGCAAAATAAAGTTGCTATCCGTAATATTCGTCGTGATGCGTTGGATGATGTTAAAAAACTGAAAAAGGATAACCTCATTTCCGAAGATGATGAAAAAAGATACGGTAACGAAATCCAAAAATTAACGGACGACTCCATCAAAAAAATTGATGATATGCTCGCTCAAAAGGAAAAAGATATTTTGCAAGTTTAAGCGTGATGACTACAGAGTGTAAACATATCGCCATTATTATGGACGGCAATGGCCGTTGGGCTAAAAAACGCGGAATGCCGCGGAGCTTCGGACACAAAAAAGGGGCAGAGAATGTCACAAAAATTACCAGAGCTTTAAAAGACTCCGGTATTCAATATTTGACGCTTTATGCTTTTTCTACCGAAAATTGGCAACGTGATCCCGAAGAAGTGCAAACCTTGATGCAGCTGCTGCGGGATTATCTGACGCACGAGTTCAAAGAAATTATGGAAAACAACGTGCGAATCCGCTTTATCGGGGAACGGTATATGTTGGATGATGACATTCAGCAAAAAATGAAAGAGCTTGAAGATCAATCTGCCGGTAATACGGCTTTGACGCTTTGCATTGCCCTCTCATACGGTTCTCGGCAGGAAATTTTGAATGCGGCAAAGAAAGTTGCGGCATTGGCGGCGCGTGGTGATATTAAGCCTGACGAAGTTTCGGCAGAGCTTTTTTCTTCGTTGCTTTACACTCATGATATACCGGATCCGGATATTTTAATCCGCACCAGCGGGGAGCAACGTATCAGCAACTATCTGCTGTGGCAAATAGCGTATAGTGAATTGTTCTTTACCGATACGCTGTGGCCGGATTTCAGCAAAGAGGAACTTTTGGATATTGTTAAAAAATTCAGCCTACGGGAGAGAAGATATGGCAAAAACTGAACCGACGACTCTACAAAAGAGAATTTTAACTTCATTGGTGATGGTCCCGGTGGTGATCGGGGCATTGCGTTCCGGACATCCGTATATGGATATCCTGGTGTATATTGTTGGGGCATTGCTGGCTTGGGAATGGTCTTCCATGGTGCCGAACAAAAAGCCGAATCTCTATGCCGTCTGTTACGTTATGGGATTGGGTTTGGCCTTGGTGGTGTTTAATCTGGTGGTCTTGTTGTTGACCTTGGCTGCCATCACCTTGTTTGTTTATATTAAGGCTAAAGACGAGCAACACAGAAAACTTTTAACGCTTGGTGTGCCGTATGTTTCTATCGGCGTTGGGGCTTTGTATTGGATCTATTATCAATTTGATTCTTTTAGAACAATCCCCGGGGAAAAGGGAAGTTTTGTGATGACTCTGTGGTTCTTGTTGATGGTGTGGAGTGTGGATATCGGCGGATATATTGTCGGGTCTTCATTAAAAGGGCCGAAGCTTGCTCCGAAAATCAGCCCAAACAAAACCTGGTCCGGTTTAGTCGGTGGTGTGGTTCTGGCTATGGCAGTCAGCTTCATCTATACCGCATTTGTGAAGAGTGTTTTTGATTTACCGATGCCTTTGAGAGAACAATTTTGGTTTGCACAATTAGGTGCTTGGGTTGCGGTGGTCGCACAGATTGGTGACTTAGCCGAATCGGCCATCAAAAGACACTTAGGGATAAAAGACAGTAGTCATCTGATTCCGGGGCATGGCGGTGTGTTTGATCGGATTGACGGGTTGATTTTTGCCGCACCGGTATTTTATTGTCTGTTTACGTTAACGCTGTTTCAATAAGAGGATTGATGATGGAGTGGGTGGTTAATACTCTGTACTATGTTGTGCCGTTTCTTATTTTGCTCGGGGTACTGGTATTTGTACACGAGTTTGGGCATTTTATTGTGGCAAGATGGCTGAAAGTCAGCGTAAGCACGTTTTCTATCGGGTTTGGCAAAGTGTTGACGACTCGTACGGATAAACACGGTACGGCTTGGCAGATTGCCGCTATTCCTTTGGGGGGATATTGTCAGTTTTTAGGGGATGCGGACGAATCCTCTTCTACCGAAGATGTGGATTTGAGTAAGTACTCCGAGGAAGAACAAAAGCATCTGTTTGCAACACAAAAACCGTGGAAAAAGTTGGCTATTTGTGTGGCTGGGCCGTTGTTTAACTACCTGTTTGCTTTTGTGGTCTTTTTCGGGCTGTTTTATTTTGTGGGGGCATACGATATTCCGCCGGTTATTTCCGAGGTTATAGCGGATAGTCCGGCACAGAGTGTAGGCCTGCAAAAAGACGATACGGTATTAGAGGTCAACGGGAAGAAAATTGACGGTTGGGATGATATCTTAAAAGAAGTGAGTGTATCGGTTGAGCAGGTGGAAATGAAGATCAACCGTAACGGGGAAGAATTGCAGTTCACCATACCGCTCAAAACTATGGAATATGCCTTTGATGAAAACGAAAAGCCGATTAAACGGCAGATGATCGGGATTAAAGGCGAGGCTAAGCATTTTCGGATTGTGAAAGATAACTTCCAGTTCGTAAAATCCGTTAAAAATGCCGCCAAAGAAATTTACAGTGTGACGGATTTAACGTTGCGCGGGGTAGGGCAAATGCTCACCGGAGAGCGGAACACCGAAGATGTCGGCGGGATTATCCGTATTGCGGAAATGTCCGGTGATATCTCCCGTTCACGGAGCTTTTTTGACTTCTTGTCTTTTATGGCTTTGCTCTCTATAAACCTCGGACTTATCAACTTATTCCCAATCCCTTTATTAGATGGTGGACATGTTGTAATTTATTTGTTAGAAATAGTATCAAGACGCAAACTGAATGCAAAATTTAAAGAATATTTGTTTAAGGTAGGTCTTGGTTTTATTCTGTTTTTAATGGTGTTTGCTACGTGGAATGACGTGAAGCACCTGATAACGAGATGGTTTGAATAACATTAAAGGATTTTTAAAATGAAATATAAATTGGCAGGTATCTCATTGTTGGCATTGGCCTTTTGCTCAGAGGCTATTGCTGAAGATGCAACAATCGGGAACATCAACATCAACGGGTTGAAGCGCGTTGAACGGGAGACCGCTCTTTCTTATGCCGGGATTGATGCCGGTTCTACGGTTTCCGCAGATGAACTGAACGCCGCTTTGAAACGTTTGTATGACACAGGGTTGTTTAGCGATGTAAATTTTGATACGGCAGGGAACACTCTGGTAATCAACGTTGTTGAGAATCCTGTTATCGGAATACGCGCTTTTGACGGTAACAACAAAATTGATGATAAAATCCTCGAATCGGAAGTTCAATCCGCTCCGCGTTCCGTGTTTAACAAAGCCAAAGTTCAACAGGACGTACAAAGAATCCTTGATGTTTATAAACGTGCCGGCCGTTATGGTGTTTCGGTAGAGCCGAAGATCATTAAAAAGCCGGAGAATCGTGTTGATTTGATTTTCGAAATTGAAGAAGGTCCTGAAGCCAAGATTGATACCATTAACTTTATCGGTAACAAACACTATACCAGCAAAGATTTACAAGGCGAAATTATGAGCAAAGAGAGCCGTTGGTATCGTTTGTTCTCCAGCGCAGAAAACTTTGATCGTGAAAAAATGAACTACGATCAGGAACTCTTGCGCCGTTTCTATAACCGTCACGGTTATGCAGACTTTGCCGTTGTATCCGCTATTGCCGAACTTTCCAAAGATAAAACTTCTTTCGTGTTGACTTTCACGGTGGATGAAGGCAAGCGGTATGAAGTAAACAGCGTGGCTGTTAAGTCTTTTGTGCCGGATGTAGATGCAAACCAATGGTATAAATACATCACCTTTGATAAAGGGGAATGGTATAATGCCGATGAAATTGAAAAGACGGTAAACTCTTTGACGGAAGAACTCTCCAAAAAAGGTTTCGTTTTTGTAGAGGTTGTGCCGGATATTCAGAAAGATCGTAATACCGGTAAGCTGGACGTTACCTTTAACATCAAAGAAAATGCCAAAGTTTTCGTAAACCGCATTAACATTACCGGTAACACCAGAACTTTGGATGAAGTTATCAGACGTGAATTCCGTCTTTCCGAAGGAAGCGTCTTCAATGTTGCAAAGATTAAAGAATCCAGAAGAAACATTGAACGTCTGAACTACTTTAGCAAGGTGGATATTGATTCTGAACGTGTCGGGTATGATAAAGCCGATGTTAACGTTAATGTAGAAGAAAAATCTACCGGATATTTCAACGTTGGTGTGGGTTATTCAACCGTGAACGGTGCTTTGGTCAGAGCCGGTATCACCGAAAATAACTTCTTGGGTAAAGGACAACAGGTTAGTGTTAATGCCGGTATGTCCCAACGTACAACGGATTACGGCTTCAGCTTCACAGAGCCTTACTTTATGGGCAGACGCTTGAGTGCCGGTACGGATCTCTTCTATCAAACGGAAGATTATCAAGATGAAAGTAACTACGATATGGATACCATGGGTGGTAGAGTTCGCTTTGGGTGGAACTACACCGATGATCTGAGCCAATCCGTTCGCTATACCTTGAAACAGGATAAGATTAAAAATGCAAGTTCTGCCTCTAAGTACATTCAAGAGGAACAGGGCAGCACGATAGACTCCGTTATCGGGCAGACCATGGTTTATGATAAGCGCGACAGTGCCATCAAACCGCGTGAGGGATATTACCTCTCCTTCGGTAACGATGTTTCCGGCTTGGGCGGTGATGACAAGTATTTGAAGTTTGATGCAAAAGCTTATAAGTTCTACACCTTGTCAGACTACTACACCTTTAAGTTCTTCGTAAACGGTGGTTATGTAACCGGTTACGGCAGTGAAGACGTTCACTTGGCACAAAGATACTTCCTCGGTGGTAACACAATGCGTGGTTTTGAAACCGGCGGTATCAGTGCTCGTGATAAATATACCGATGATGCCCTGGGTGGTAACTGGATGGTTTGGGGTGGTACGGAATTGGCCTTCCCGCTCGGTCTGGATGAACTGGGTATCAGAGGACGCACCTTTGTTGATGTTGGTACAACCGGCAAACCGGACAATGTCAACGGTGATGATATCAACTACTCCTCTGCACCGCGTGTTGCAGCCGGTTTCGGTTTTGAGTGGACTTCCCCAATGGGTAAAATTGATATAGACTTCGGTTTCCCGATTGTTAAGAAGGATTATGATGAAACCGAACTCTTCCGCTTGAACTTCGGTACAAGCCTGTAATAGAGGAAAATTGTATGGCTGATAAAGTTTTTTATAAGCATAACGGGAAAAAGAGCCTTGGCGATATTGCACGTATCGCCGAGGCCGAACTCGTTTCTACGGACAAAGCAAATGAGCTGATTGCCGATGTTTGTTCCGTTGAAAGTGCCGGTGCAGAAGATATCTGCTTTTTCTATGATAAGAAGAATAAAGCACTGGCAGAAAAAATTAAAGCGAAAGCCTGTATCACAACGGCAGAGTTGCGTGCGCTTATTCCGGAAGGGGTGGCCGTGCTGATTTCTGCGAATCCGAAGCTTTCTTTCATCAAATTGGTTTCTGCCTATTATGCAGAGAAGTTGCCTGCCCCGAAGATTGAGGCAGATGCTCATATTGCCGCAACCGCAAAGTTGGGGAAAGACTGCTATGTCGGGCATGGTGCGGTGATAGAAGATGATGTTGTTATCGGGGATAATTGCATCATAGAGGCGAATGCCTATATCGGCCGTGGTTGCCAGATTGGGGATCGTTGTCGGATTGCCAACAATGCCAGTGTTACCTACTGCTTGATGGGGAATGATTGCTACATCTTTACCGGTGCGCGAATCGGACAAGACGGGTTTGGTTTTTCCGTGGTGAACGGCCGTCATCAGCGTATTCCGCAAATCGGGCGTGTGATTATCGGTAATGATGTGGAAGTCGGGGCAAACACCTGTGTGGATCGTGGTGCTTTGGATGATACGATCATCGGGGACGGTTGCCGGATTGATAATCTGGTTCAGGTGGCTCATAACGATAAAATCGGCAGATGTTGTATTCTGGTTTCGCAAACGGGAATTGCCGGCAGTTGCACCTTTGGTGATTATGTGGTTACCGGTGGGCAGAGTGGTTTTGCCGATCACTTAAATATCGGTAGCGGGGCACAAATTGCGGCTCAGTCCGGTGTGATGCGGGATATTGAACCGGGGGCCATTGTGATGGGCTCACCAACCGTGCCGTTTAAAGATTTTATGCGCCAAGTCGCATTTTTGCAAAAGAACAGTAAAAAATAATTGAAGGAGACTGCTTATGTCTGAAGAAGTAAAAGTTTATCACATTGAAGAAATTATGAAGATGTTGCCACACCGCTATCCTTTTTTGTTGGTAGATCGCTTGGAAGTGGAAGTTCCGGGGGAAAAGGGTGTCGGCATCAAAAACATCACCATGAATGAAGAATTTTTCCAGGGGCACTTCCCGAACAATCCGGTTATGCCGGGGGTTTTGCAGATTGAAGCGATGGCTCAGGCTGCCGGTGCTGTGGTGATTTCCCAAGATGAAAATTATGCCGACTCTAAACGCAGTGTGCTGTTTATGGGGATTGACGGGGTGAAGTTCCGCCGTCAGGTAAAACCGGGGGATCAGCTGCGTATGCATGTTGAAAAGATTAAAGCCCGTCGCAATATCTTTGTTTTCAAAGGGGTTGCCAAGGTGGATGATCAGGTTGTTTCTGAGGCAGAATT
>CAYPIZ010000003.1:0-26392 GCA_964410935.1 uncultured Acetobacter sp.
TCATATTAGGGATTTGTATCATATACAAGGCATATGTGGAAGATATCATCCTAAAAATAATAGAAAAGCTAAAACGGAAATAAGTATTCAACAATTATCCAAATTTAGAGATACTTTTGTATATGCAGAAGTGTCTGCAGAGTTTGTCGTTGTATTTATATAGCCAAACAAAAACACGGGGTGATTACTCACCCCGCGTTTTTTTCATCCTTGAAGCTTACTTACGTTTCTTAGCAGGCATTGCTTCAGGAGCTTTGGTTTCCTGCAAAATCTTTTCAGTTACAGGTTTATAAACCGGTTTTTCCCATGGGCTCTTCTTTTCGTAAAGCTTTTCACAGATAGAAAGCCCTACGCTTCTTAAAGCCGTTTCTGTCGGGATAAACAAGTCCATTCCCTCTTCAGTCTGTTTTGCAGAGTTTGAAATACCGTTAACCGTTCCTAGTTTATCAATCAGCACACTGCCGACAGATACTTTTTGAACAAGCGTATCAACGATGATTTCCGTTCCTAACGTATCAGAATAACGATAACCATAGATTTTACCACTGTTATCCATGTAATTCTTACCGGTTTCACCTTCATTTCCAAGCAAGCCTAAAGAAATAAAGCCCTCTTGATCAATTGCCGGTAAATCCAAATTCAATGATAACGGTGTATACGTTACCGGTTTTTCCAGATGCATTAACGCAGTATTTTTGCTCGGATTTACTCTAACAGCCTTGGCTTTCAAAGTTTCACCGTTAATCGTTTTGATATCATAAGTATTTTGCAACTTATTTACCAAACCGGCTGATGTTAATACAAACGAATCGGAAATGATTAAGCCCATACCTTTTTTGCCCTTGGCATTGGTGATTTCTACAACTGAGCCACGAATTTTAAGCATATTTTCAGGACTTAACTCGTTATAAGGCGGACGGTCTACAATGCAAAGTTTAGAATCTACTTTGTAGCCATCTAAATCAACCCAGCTGTCATCAACCAAAGTACAACTACCGTCGGCGATAACATCCCCATTTTCATCAATGCAGTTTTCATAAGAACGATGTGTTTCTTTAACACCACTATCTTCTTGAACTTGAGGTTTAATTACTTTGTGTTCAACTTCAACGCCTGCTTTTTCTTCTACAGGAGGAAGTTCTCCACAATCTTCGCGGCAAGTTGTTTTACAATTTATACCGCCCTCTTCGCATACTTCGGTACAAATCTTGCGACATTTTGACTGTTTGCACTTACGCTCACATTTCATTGGGCAAGTTGCGCAAACAGGTTGGCAAATTTGCTGACATACCGGTGCAGGCGTTTCAACACGAGTAGTGGTAATTGTCTTCTTTTCTACAATTGTTTTTTCGGTTTTGACATCCACAAACTCTTCTACCTTTGGTTTTCCTTGTACTAAAGGACAACTCATCATCGGGCAAGCACACGCCGGTTGGGTGCATCCGCAAGCTTGAGGCGCTGCCATACCACACGGAGAAACAGGTGCTACCATAGCAGGACACTGAGGTTGAGGAGCATAATCACAAGAACGAGTGTATTCAATTTCTTTAGCAAAATTGCATTTATTCGGATTATATTTTGCATCAAATTCAACCAAGTAAGCACGTTCTTGTGCTAATTCTTCAGCACTTGGACGGATTTTTAACTGAGCTTCAAAGCCTGGTAATGAAGATAATCTGGCAGCAGCATCAGCAAATGCCGCTTCGGCAAGTTTTACCTCACCTTCGTAGGTGCCGTTTTCAACTTCTCCGTAACCGGTGGTTACACCTTTCCAAAATACCTTACTTTGGCTTAGATTCAACAAACGCCATGTTACCGTCATTTCCGAAGTACCATTGCGTTTATCTGCCTTAGCAGCTTTATCCCAATCATATTCATCACAAATATTCATAAAGAAATTGGTAATTTCCGCAGTCAAAACATATTCCGGTAATTTAACCGAAGTATCGGCCAAGCAAACATCCCCTGGGATTTCCATTACTTTATAGCATTTATCGGCGGACTTTTTGAATACTTCCTGAAAAGCCATATTCTTTTGGATAACACGACCATGATTCAAGATAGCCTTTTTCGTAGCACGACGACAACCGAAAATCCGGAAGCGATAATTTCCAACATGGTTGGAATAAGGATTGTATCCTTCTTGTCCGTTAAGTTTGAAATCCACATGCGTTAAAGCAAATGAAGCTAAATCGCAACAATTACGATTTGGATCTTTAGCTTTGTAGCGAGGGGCTGCAAACACATAATTTTGAGTTTTGAACTCAGGTGTCGGACAAGATCTACAACTTGATTTCTTAGTACCGTCAACTATACGAACTTTTTTGTCCGATACACGACGAGCTTTGCAATTTGTGCAACTTCCCCCCGGAAAAAGACTACCGTCTTCATCTGCGGAAGAAACCGTTCCTTTATTGCAGTTTTTGCATGAGCCACCCGGAAACAGGCTGCCGTCTTTTTCAGCAGGACAATCCGGACAGTCAGGCGTTGCGGCGACAGAGCTGTATGCTCCGAGCATCAATCCAAAAGCAAACACGCCGCAAATTATTTTTTTCAAAATACTTTTCGCTGACATTTATTTGTTCTCCTAATACGTTTTCTTGAAAAGCCCGTGTCTATAAGATAAGGCTTCCATGATGTGCATTTTAGATATCTTTTTTTCATTTTGCAAGTCTGCAATCGTTCTTGTTAACCGCAAAATTCGCATCAGACTTCTGCCGGTTAGACCGCATTTTTCTGATGATTCTGCTGCAAATTGCCGCAGATCTTCATCCATATCCAAAACTCTTTCTAAAATTTCTCCTTTTAATTCTGCATTAAAAACATTATCTTTTATTCCCAATGCATTAAGCCGATTAGCACAAATCTCCCTAACCCGTAAGACTTGGGCAGCCATTTCTTTAGAACCTGTACCTCTGCGTTCATCGGTTAATTGATAAGGATCTACCGCAGGAACCTCTATTTGCATATCAAAACGGTCTAAAAAAGGACCGGAAAGTTTGCTTATATATTCTTGAGCACATATTGGTGCTCTTGTACAACTCTTTTCTTTAATACCAAGAAACCCACAACGGCAAGGATTCATAGCAGCAACCAATTGAAAATTTGCCGGATATTCCGTGTGTGCTTCCACTCTGGAAATTATGGCCTTTTTATTCTCTAACGGTTGACGCAAGGCATCTAACGTTGAGCGAGCAAATTCAGGTAATTCATCCAGAAACAAAACCCCATTATGAGCTAAAGAAATTTCACCGGGGATTCCTCTTCTTCCACCACCAACTAAAGCAGGTGTTGAGGCACTGTGATGAGGTGAGCGGAACGGGCGGCAAAAGCTCAAAGTATTGTTCCAAGCACCGGCAACCGAGTAAATCATAGCTGTTTCCAAGGCTTCCCTCACCGTCAATTGAGGCAAAATTGTTACCAGACGTTCTGCCAACATTGTTTTACCACTTCCAGGAGGGCCAACCATCAAAAGGTTATGCCCACCGGCTGCAGCTATAAGCATAGCTCTTTTAGCACTTTCCTGCCCTTTGACGTCAGCCATATCAATATCATAGCTTGTTTTGATTTCAGCACTCTTTACCGGTGGTTGAATTGTTCCTTTGCCATTAAAGTAGTTCAGTAAATCCAAAATATGTTTCACAGGAAGGATATTAGGACAACTACTCCAAGCGGCTTCCGATCCATTAGCCTCAGGACATACTATGCCTAAATTTTCTGCCAAAGCCCGTACGGCTGCCGGCAACACACCATTGACCTTCTCCAACCGACCTGACAGGGATAATTCCCCCATAAAGAGAAAATTTTTCATTTTCTCCTCTTCCACTATACCCAAAAGACCGAGCAGAGCCAAAGTGATAGGCAAATCATAGTGTGTTCCCTCTTTTAAAAGGTTGGCCGGAGTAATATTAACAATCACGCGATCATGAGGAAATTCAACACCAAGAGCAGCAAACACCGCGCGCACGCGCTCTTTACTTTCATTCACAATTTTATCCGGAAGCCCTACAATTACGAAATTAGGCACTCCAGCGGCTTTAATAGCCTGAACTTCAACCATTTGAGCATTTATTCCGACAAAGGCTACCGTTTTTACGCTGCAAACCATTTGATATTATTCCTTATTATTGTTGTTTATAGCTCTTGTAAAGTAGAACAAAATAAAAACGCTGTCAATATCTTATTTAAAGGAATCGCGTTCAATTAAAGCAACTTTGGAGCATCTAAATTTTTTATAGAATTACACTAAAAGTGCGAGAACGTAATTTACCACAATTACCACCGAGGAACGTTTTCCCCATTACGCCATTTTCTTGTCGGATATGTACCTGTTTGCAAAAGATCATATTTTGCGGCAAACTGAGGAATATCCGTTATCAAGACATACCCCTCGGCTTGAAAATCCGCCGCACATTGCACAGCACTCTGTCCATTCATATCAATACACAGAACTTTTGTGCGCGTATAAGGATGAATAAGCAACACACCTTCTTCAATCTGTTGTTCACTGATATCTCCGTAATATTGAGGCATTGGTTGCATACACGGTTGTGGCGGTAAAATAGGCTCTCCTGTGCATTTACGGTTATTCACACAGATTTTACGTCCGTCTTTAGTAGACCCTATTGCATAAAGAACTTCTTCCTGAGCATCTTGAGGAGCACAAGCCATTCCCTCCGGCGGCATTTCGTAAACATACTCATCCGTACAGGAAACAATTGCCAGTACAGCCATTAGAACAGAAAGTTTTCTTATTTTTACCATTAGGAAACCTTTTTTATTTACACACTTTCTTTTAATTTACTCAAGAAGAGTTAATTTGCACGCAAAATAAATTGTTATAAACAAAAAAGTATTCTTTTATTCTTCTCCGCCTCTAAAACCTTGGGCAACGACATACGTTTCAGGAGATTTATCACGGCTGGCATCAGGCTTATAATGACTGACTTTGGCAAAATTTTTCTTCATATCAGCCAACAACGAGCCCTCTGCCCCGCCTTGGAACACCTTTGCAATAAAAACACCGTTTGGAGCTAAAACCGTTTTGGCAAATTCATACGCAGTTTCCACCAACCCAATTGTCCGCAGATGATCAGTTTGCTGGTGGCCTGTCGTATTCGCCGCCATATCGCTCATCACCACATCAGCTCTTTGTCCGTCAAGCAGGGCTAACAACTTTTCAGTAGCCGTATCTTCCGTAAAATCCTGACAAACAAAGGTCGCCCCCTCTAACGGTTCTGTCGGAAGAATATCCAATCCGACAAGCTTACCGCTTCCTTTTAAAAACGAAGCTGCAATCTGCGACCAACCACCCGGGGCACACCCTAAATCAACAATCACCTTGTGACGGCTTAAAAATTTATACTTTTCATTCAGTTGAATAAGCTTAAAAGCGGCGCGTGAGCGATACCCATGTTCTTTTGCCGCTGCGACATATGGATCATTTAGCTGACGTTCCAGCCAACGATTGGATGATGAAGTGTGATAGCGCGCTTCTTTTAAACGCACCGTCAACATTTTCTTCCCCCGAACTTCTTTAGCGGATTTCGTCAGTTTTGCCATAACATCCTCATATTTTTCTATAAGCCGTTATTTTCTTTAGTGGGTTGAACAGGCATATAACCTACGCCTCCAAAGTATTTTTGCATAAAGCCTTCTTCCATTTCCATAACAGGTGTTTCATCCTTAGATATAACAACTTCCTCTCCATTTTCTTTGGTTAGCTCTACAACTTTCGTTAATCTGCCATCCAAATCAAATTCTATGGAAACGACGTTACGTTCCAGTTCTTCAGGTTTCAAAAAAGCAAGCCGTTTCATAGTGGTATTCATATAGATCCAGGTACGATGATCCAGACTCGAAACAACACTGGGAGACCCCATAATTTCCAGAAATTAGTCCTCTGTCATCCCTTGTTTTAAAGAAACAATATCTTTTCTGGACGGCATATTCCCTTCCGTCTGATTAAAGTAATCCGTTGAGCAGGCGCCTAACATCAGCACTCCGACCATAGTAGAAAAAAGAACTTTGTTTATTGACATCTTTCAATCCTTACACTTATACTTGTAATAAATATGTTCTATAACACAAGGAAAAAAGGAATGCAAAAAGATTTTTCTTATCCCCTGAAAATTGATGAATTAGGTAGTGGTGAGCAACACTATACTCTCAACGCAGACAAGGAAGAACTGGATATTTTACAAAATATTTTGCAAGTTCCGGCTGTGAATAGTTTTACGGCAGATTTCGTTTTGAAATTCTCCAAAAAGAGCAATCAACTAAAAATAACGGGTACTGTCAAAGCAAATTTAGGACTCGTTAGTGTTATCTCCTTAGATGCTTTTGACAGAGATTATACAAACACTTTTGACCTGCTATACGATACAGCCGCCACGTACGAGGATATTTACGGTAATGATGATGACATCAATGCGGATGTACCGGATATTATTTATAATGGAGAAATTAACTTAGCAGATATTGCTATTGAGCAGTTAGCCCTGGTAATGGAAGACAATCCGCGTCGCGACGGTGAAACTTTTTCAGGTTTTATTGAAGACGACTCGCCTGTAACATCCAATCCGTTTGCTGCTTTATCCAAATTAAAGAAATAGGAGCACGCTATTTTATTTGAAAAGGTAAAAAAAATGCTTGCCAAATACTTTTTTTTTATATAAAAGCGTATCCAGCAACTTTTGTTGAAGCTTAATTGAAGTTTCACAAGAGTTATTTGTGTAAAGTAAATTTTAGATAAAGAGTTAAAAAAATGGCTACACCTAAAAAGAAAACATCACAATCTCGTCGTAACATGCGTCGTTCTCATGATGCATTAACACCTAATGCATATCATGAATGCCCGAATTGCGGCGAATTGAAACGCCCTCATAATGTATGCCCGAAATGCGGTCAGTATGATGGCAAAGAAGTTGTTGCTCAGAAAAACAAAGACGAAGAGTAATACTTCTTTTATAGAAACTTTATTTGTATGGAGCAGGTTTTGTCTGAAAGTAATCTGGTCATATCAATAGATGCTATGGGGGGGGATAATTCCCCCAAAGTAGTAATAGAGGGATTGTTTCTCGCTCATAAAAGAAATCCTGATATTAGATTTTTGGTGTATGGTGACAAACAAAAAATTGCGGAGGAGATGGTGAAATTTCCTTCATTAAGTGGTGTTTGTCAGATTTTTCATACAGCAGAATTTGTTCATAATGAAGATAAGCCCTCGCATGTTATTCGGAATCGGGAGACAAGTATGTATCAGGCCGTAGAAGCCGTTAAGAACGGTGAAGCTATGGCTGTTGTTTCTGCCGGTAACACAGGAGCTTTGATGGCGATTTCAAAACTTCTCCTGAAGACCATTCAGAAAATTCATCGGCCGGCAATTATCAGTATTATGCCTCATCAGACCGGGCGTTATGTTATGCTGGACTTGGGAGCAAATACGGAATGTGACGGCATTAACCTGGCTGAATTTGCAATTATGGGAAACATTTTTGCAAAATATGCTTTGGGAATTGAGCAGCCTAAAGTTGCTTTGATGAATATTGGTGCTGAAGAAATGAAAGGCAAAGGAGAAATTCACGTTGCTGCGCATATTGTGAAGAATCCTCACCTGAATTTGAATTTCATCGGCTATATAGAACCACATGAAATTCCTAACGGTAAGGCAGATGTTATTGTTGCTGACGGTTTTTCAGGAAATATCGCCTTAAAGTCCGTTGAGGGAACTTGCCACTTAATCATGCGTCTCATAAAGCAGAGCATCAAAGACTCCGTTTTGGCTAAGCTTGGATTACCTTTTATGTTAGGGGCAATGAAAAAACTTAAAAAAACCATGGATCCGAGATTGTATAACGGGGCAATGTTTGTCGGATTGAACGGATTATCCGTCAAAAGTCATGGCGGAACCGATGCTTTTGGTTTTTCGGTGGCTGTAGAAAATGCTGCCCGTTTGGTTAGAAAAGATTTTGTCGGCTCAATCCGTAAAGAGCTTGAAAATATTGATTTAGATGAACTTTCACAGGAAGCTTGTTATGAAGTGTACTAGAACAGAAATTATCGGTTGCGGACATTATCTCCCGGCCAAAGTTTTAACGAATGATGACCTCTCTAAAATGGTTGACACTAACGATGAGTGGATCAGCACCCGTACGGGTATTCGTTCCCGTCACATTGTTGCCGAAGGGGAATTGACTTCCGACATGGCCTACAACGCCATTACAGTGGCTATGAAAAATGCTAATGTTACAGCTGAAGATCTTGACTTGGTTGTCGTTGCCACTCTTACACCGGACAACACGACTCCGTCTGTTGCTGCACGCATAGCCGGTAAGTTAGGTGTAAAAGCAGGGACACCGGCTTTTGATTTAGGGGCTGCTTGTTCCGGTTTTGTATATGCTATGACCATGGTGGATAATATGATCCGTCTTGGACAAGTTAAAACGGCTGCGGTTGTCGGTGTAGAGAGTTTATCCAAAATTGTTGATTGGACCGACCGTAACACTTGTGTCTTATTTGGAGATGGTGCAGGTGCCGTGGTTGTGAGGGCCACAGAGGGTGAAGGTACGGCGAACGACAGAGGGGTTTTAGCCACCAAAATTTATGCAGATGGATCTCAGTATGACAGTTTATCTACCGACGGTGGTGTGTCTACGACTCAAACAGCCGGTTTTGTACATATGAATGGTAAAGAAGTTTTCAAATTTGCCGTTGGAGCAATGAGCGAAGCTTGTCATAGTGTTTTGGAACAAGCTAATGCTTCTATTGATGATGTGGATTGGCTTTTGCCACACCAGGCAAATATCCGCATTATCGCTAGTGTCGGTCAGAAGTTGGAGATTCCGACCGAGAAAGTTATTGTGACGGTAGATCATCATGGCAACACGTCAGCAGCCTCCATTCCGCTGGCTTTATCCGAATCGGTTCAGAATAATACCATTAAAAAAGGTGATTTGGTTCTTATTCCAGCAATGGGAGCCGGATTTACTTGGGGCGGTTTATTGATAAGATTCTAAACTGAAGAAAATCTTTGTATAAATGAAGAGATATCTTGAAAGTTTGTGCATTTGTGATTATTCTTCGCGTTAATGATATTTAATTTTATTTTTAGGAAAGGTAAAACATGACAACAGTTACTCGTGCCGATATCGCAGAAAATATTTGCGAAGAAGTTGGTTTATCCCGCAAAGATGCAGGAGATATTTTGGATATGGTTGTTGATGAAATGAAGAATGAACTCGTTTCCGGCCGTGATGTTAAAATATCTACATTTGGTTCTTTTCTCTTGAAGCGTAAAAACGCTCGCATCGGTCGCAATCCGAAGACAGGCGTTGAAGCAGAAATTACACCACGGACAGTTATTTCTTTCCGTCCTTCTCAAACTTTGAAAGTTTCTGCAAATAAAGCTGCCGAATAAGTTGCTTTGATGAAAATTATGGGCGGAAGGGCTTTTTCTTTCCGTCCTTTTTAAAATGTAGGAGGAAAATATGGGGATTAATAAATCAAAATCCGCATTCAGGAGTATTGCTGAAGTTACCGAAGAGCTGGGAATAGCTTCGCATGTGTTGCGCTTTTGGGAAACAAAGTTTGAACAAATTAAGCCGATGAAGACCAAAAGTTCCAGACGTTATTACAGACCGGATGACGTGGCTTTATTGGCTTTAATCAAAGATTTGTTGTACACTAAACGTTACACCATTGAAGGCGTACAGAAACTCTTTAATAACAGAACACAGAAGGATATATTGGGGACGGAAATTCAAAAAGACTTTTTTGAAGATGAAGAGCCTGTTTTACCTTTTGATGAGAAATTGAAAAATGCCATTCATCGTTTGGAACAGATTAAAACGGATTTAATAACACTGGCACAATGAGGTAGGCAAGTAAATGAGTGATGCAACTGAAAATCGTTTTATAGATATTGAGATGGCTTTATCGAATCTGGAGCGTATGGTAGAAGATTTGAATGAAGTTATTATCAAACAAGGAAAAGATATCGCTTTTTTACAAAAACAAAATCATTACTTAACCGAAGCTTTTCGCAATTCGCAAAGTGTGGTTAAACCGGAAGAAGAGGAAGTTCCTCCCCCACACTATTGATAGATATACAGTTCTTGCCCGTTTTTGGTAAGCCATTCCCTACCCTTTTCAGCATCTTCGTCTAAAAAGTCAACCAGTGCCCAAAAGTATGCTGAATGATCTTGGTGTTTAAGGTGAGATACTTCATGGGCAACAATGTATCGTATAACAAACTCCGGCGCCAAGGCTAATCGCCAGCTATAGTTAATATTATTCAGGGTTGAACAACTGGCCCAACGTGATTTTGTATCTTTAATGCAAACATTATGTACGGTTTTACCGATTTTATCGGCGGTTTCTATTGAACGTTTGGTAAATTCTTCCTGCGCCATTTTTTTGATAAAATCTTTTACCCGACGATGTAGAAATTCTACTCCACCTGAAATATAAAGAACGTGATTTTTCTTATCCAACCAAGTGTTACCCCGAATCGAAGTGTGTTCTATCCGATATTCTTTACCAAACAAACTGATAACATCATTGTTTTTGAATTTTCTGAGTTTAGGCATACTTTTGAGATTTTCTAAGACCCACTTTTGATGATCCTCTACAAAAGACATTGCCTTCTTTTTTGAGCAGTATTTCGGAATTGTCAGAACGGCAATACGATCTTTTTTATCTATACGCAGACTAAGTCGGCAGGACCGAGCCGAATGAATAACTTTCATATCAAAGCCAAAATCAGACTTTATTTCAAAGGTCTTTCCACTTAACAATGTGATTTTCATAATCCAAAACCTCGGACTCGTTGATTAACTCACGCCCTTTTAGGGAAACCCCAGCGGTGTGTACCGAAGAAGCCTGTTTTGTCTTTAAAGGATGCCAATCGGGTAAATCCTTTCCCTCATCAAGCAAAACATAAGCACAAGTCTTGGGCAACCAACGCGGTTTTTCTCTCACGGCAGCGATGGTTATATCACGACAATCGTTAACTTTTTGAAAACGATGAGAATAAATTTTGCACAGACAGGTTTTTACATCTAAAAAACGGCAATAGGTATTGGTAAAACAGATTTTTCCTTTAATTTCTAATTTATTTAAACAGCATTTACCACATCCGTCACACAAAAGCTCCCATTCTTCTTTTGTCATCTGGTCCAAGGACTTTTTCTTCCAAAATTCCGGTAAGATATGGTCTAAATTTGCATATCGGCTTTCAGGATCATAATTTTCTTCAAGGACATAATCGGCAGTATCTTCAGACATTATAAATCCTCCCAATCAACGATATGATCTTCCAACTCCTCTTCACTGACAGCATTTTCCGAGACAACTCTTCCTTTTATAGTCGTTTGTATGGGATTTTTCTGTTGTTCAAAGAGTTCACGATAAGCACATGTACGCGGCATCCACTGAATTTTATCAACATTTTCTTTATCCAACTTTAAGCAGGTCGGAACTAACTCACAACGCCTGTCATAAACGCTACAACACATTTTTTCTTCATCAAAATACTGACAAACGACATCTGTATAATAAATATCGCCGGTGTTCTCGTCTTCTAATTTAATGAGACAACATTTACCACAATGACGACAGATCTTTTCCCATTCTTCTGAAGATAATTTTTTCATCTTATCCCCGCTGCTCCGGTAGATGATCATCCCGTTCAAAATTGTTAAACCGAGCAAACTCGCCACTCCAGAACAACTTAATCGTACCGGTTGAACCATGACGATGTTTACCGATAATCAATTCACCAATATTGGCGGTTTCTTTATCTTTTTTCATCCATTCTTCCATCTTTTTAGTAAACTTTTCATCACTTTCACCTACACCTTGTTTCGGTTCGGCATTGTGAATATAATAGTTTTCACGGAAAACAAACATTACAATATCTGCATCTTGCTCAATAGAACCGGATTCACGCAAATCCGACATTAACGGTCTTTTATCATCTCTGCTTTCCAAGCCACGATTTAATTGTGACAGAGCGATAACCGGAACTTTAAGTTCTTTAGCTAACATTTTCAAACCACGGGATATTTCTGAAACTTCTTGCACACGGTTACCTTCATTTCTTTTATCTCCGGTACCTTGAATCAATTGAATATAGTCAATGATAATCAATCCGAGACCGTTGGTTCTTTTCAAACGTCTGGCCCGCGTTCTAATTGTGTTTATATTAATACCTGCCGTATCATCTATGTATATAGGGAAATCCTGATGCTCACGAACGGCAGCGGCAATACGGGTAAACTGTCCAACATCCAAATCACCGGTTCGTATTTTATTTCCAGGGGTTTCAGTAGCTGCGGAAAGAATACGGGCTGCCAATTGTTCAGACGACATTTCCAGTGAAAAGATCGCAACACCGTTATTATGAGGATCAATTTTATCACGAGATCGATGCATGTATTCAGCCGCATTATACGCAATATTGATGGCGAGGGCCGTTTTTCCCATAGCCGGACGCCCGGCAATAATAATTAAGTCCGAGTCATTCAAACCACCGGTGCGATAATCCAGTTCCGTAAACCCGGTCGGAATACCGGAAAGCTTTCCTTCTTTCTGACAGGCTCTTTCTACATCTTGAAGAGTTGAGGTTAAAACTGTTCCGAAATTTTGAAAACCTTTTTGCCCGTCGCCATGCATTGCCAGATCAAACAACCTTTTTTCTGCATTTTCAATTTGCGTAGATGTCGGATTCTCAAGATCTTCCACCAATGCTTCACTTGCGATATCATATCCGGTTGCAATCAACTCTCTACGGAGATATTTATCATAAATAAACTGGGCATAATATTCTATGGAAGTTAATGGAGATGACGACTCGGCTAATTTTACCAAATAAGAAATGCCACCAACTTCATTCAATGATCCTTCTTGCTCAAAATAATTTTTTAGGGTTATCACGTCTGCAACATGGCCTTTTTGAATAAGACGAGAAATAACGTCATAAACCTTGGCATGAATCGGATCTGAAAAATGCTCTGCTCGTAAAAATTCGGATACTTTTTCATAAGCCTTATTATTTGCCAGAAGTGCTCCCAACAACGCCTGTTCTGCTTCAATATTACGGGGCAACTTTGTTACATCCAATTCTTCCATAGTCCAAAATCCTTTAAAATTTTAAATTCTTTCCTTATGTTATGGCGCAAAAGTTTTTAGAGTGCATCAAAATCCTGATGAAGTTGTGGATTGTGTGGATAAAACCTCCAACCTCTTTTATTTTAAGGGATAATGTGTTAGAAATGTGTGAGTTTTAATTATTACGGAGAGAAACGTGCCTAAAAAAATTTTGATTATCGGCGGAGCCGGTTATATTGGAAGCCATGTCCAAAAGCAATTTTTGGAAGAAGGCTATAGCGTGTTGGTTTTTGATAATCTTTCCAGCGGTAATCGTTGTAATCTGTTTTCTGAAGCGGATTTTATTGAAGGTAATATTTTGGATAAAAAAGCTCTCGATTTTGCGATGAGTCAAAATATTGACGGGGTTATTCATCTGGCAGCAAAAAAAGCTGTCGGCGAATCGATGGAAAAGCCTGAAATTTATGCAGAAAATAATATTACCGGAGCTTTGAATATACTAAATGCAATGAGCGCAAATAACGTAAAGCACATTGTATTTTCATCATCTGCGGCCGTATACGGAATGCCTCAATATGTTCCGTTGGATGAGAAACACCCTATTTCCCCGATTAACTACTATGGATACACAAAACGCTGTATTGAAGAAAATATGGATTGGTTTTCCCGTTTAGGGAGGTTAAATTATGCGGCTTTACGTTATTTTAATGCGGTTGGGTATGCCGCAGATAAGTCTATTATCGGAAGGGAAAAAAATCCGCAGAATCTTTTGCCGATTATAATGGAAGCTGCAACCGGGAAACGGGACGGTTTTGCCATTTTCGGTCATGATTATGACACTCCGGACGGAACATGCGTGCGTGATTACATACACGTCTCAGATTTAGCCATGGCACATACGACCGCCATGCGCTATCTTATGGAGCATAACACTTCGTTGACCGTTAATTTGGGAACGGGAAAAGGAACAAGTGTTCAAGAAATAGTTGATGCAACTGAAAAAGTAATTGGCAAAAAACTAAAATACTCTTATGCTCCTCGGAGAGCCGGAGATCCGGCAACACTTACGGCCAAAGCAGACAAAGCCTTTGAACTTTTGGGCTGGAAACCGCAGTACACCGATGTGGAAGAAATTATCCGCACGGTTTGGAATTTGGAAATTTAATTGAAATGGATTGAAAAATGTTAGAGCATTTACAATATTTATTTACGCATCATGTTGTTTTATCTCAAAATCTCATGTGGTTTTGTTTTGCAATTGCCGTGATGGTATTACTGTTTTTGGACTTATTCGTATTTAACCGTAAAAATGAAGTTCCAAGTTTTGCACATACTTTATGGGTTTGTGTTGCTTATATCGGAGCCGGTTTATTATTTGGCGTATTTGTTTGGTATGAAGAGGGTGCTAAAAAAGGGATGGAATATTTTACGGGATTTTTAGTAGAAAAAAGCCTGTCAATGGATAATATTTTCGTAATGTCCCTTATATTTTCCAGCTTATATGTTCCGCGGATTTACCAACACAGAGTTCTTTTCTGGGGAATCTTAGGAGCAATCGTTATGAGAGCTTTGCTTATCGGTGTCGGGGAAGTTTTGATTGCTAATTTCCATTGGGTTCTTTACATTTTCTCCGCTTTTTTAATTTATACCGGGGCAAAGATTTTTGTACACAATCAAGATGAAGATGATGAGGAAGACGAGGAAAAAATCAAAAACAGTCGTGTTTACAGAACGATTGAGAAGTATTTTCCCGTAACACATAAAATTGACGGTCCGCACTTTATCACAAAGATTGATGGGAAACATTACATCACTCCGCTTTTGTTTGCCTTAATCACAATTGAAATCATGGATGTTGTTTTTGCGCTAGACAGTATTCCGGCTATTTTCTTGCTGACGGATGACGTGTTTGTGGTTTACACGAGCAATATTTTTGCCATTTTAGGATTAAGAGCTTTATACTTTTTGCTAGAAGCAGCCGTGCACCGCTTTGTTTATCTGCAAAAAGCATTGTCCATCGTCCTCATTTTTATCGGAATTAAAATCTTCCTACCCATGATTGGCATTGAATTACAAACATGGCATTCTTTAACAATAACTTTCAGTTTATTGTTTGGAAGTATTTTCCTTTCACTAATCAAAGAGAAAGAACAGGCTTAATTTTAAGGGGGATAATCTCCCCCTTTTTAGGATATACAATGAAACAGACAACTCTTTTTAAGCTCACCTATTTTTATCTTGCCTTGCCGCTTTTGATTTTTTGCGCCATGTGGCTGGACTATGGCATTGCCGGTATTGCACTTTTACTCTTGGGATATGCTTTGTGGATGAGTGTCAAAGATATATCTGAAGAAAAAGGAATCCCTTGCTCGGCTTGTGGGTTATATACTCTCTTTCTCATAGCATTACTTTGGTGTTTCTTAGCGGGAATCGGATATTTTTATTATCAATCCAACGATTATCATTTTCGGAATGCGGTTTTTCGGGATTTGATTTTTAAAGAGTGGCCGGTGTTTTATAAAAATGCCGACACACCGATGGTCTATTATATGGGTTTTTGGCTTTTCCCGGCTTTAGCAACAAAGATCTGTTCTTTCTTGATTACTAACACTTCTGTACTGTTTCTTTTGGGAAATTTAATTTTGCTTTTCTATGCGACTTGCGGGGTATGGCTTATTTTTATTCATTTATCCCTTGCTGTAAAAAGCACAGATATGAAACAGATTCTTTGGGCAATACTCCTTTTTATCTTCTTTTCCGGGGCGGATATTATCGGCAATCAGTTTTTCAGCACAAGTATTCCCCCTTTTGATCATCACTTGGAATGGTGGTCAATTCCACTGCAATATTCCTCATTTACGACAGAGATGTTTTGGGTATTCAACCAGTTTATCCCAATTACCCTCATTACTCTTTTGACATATAATCAGCGAAAAATCAGGATATTTGGTTTATTAGGAGCATTTTCTTTTTTTGCCTCGCCTTATCCGACAGCCGGACTTGCCGTTTTGATGCTTGCCTATGCCGGAAGTGAATTCTATAAAAGCAAAAATAAAATTTTATTTTTAAAAAAGGAGATTTTCTCTTCGGTTAATCTTGTCAGCTTATTTTTCTTAGGTCTTATTTTCAGCTATTTTATCACAAATTCCAACGGGATAGATCGTTTTACCCTTATTTTTGAAGATGTTTCTTTCAAACAATGGCTGATTTTTATTCTGTTGGAATTTGGGTTATATGGCATAGTGTTGCTTACCGTAATGAAAAAGGATGTGTTTTTTATTACGTCTTTGGTAGAATTAGTCCTTATTTCTCTATTACGTTTGGATGTACACAATAATTTTTGCATGCGGGCTTCTCTTCCGGCTTTAGTTATTCTGGCAATATCGGTTATTAATTTTCTGATACACTCCTCTTTGCAAAAGCAATGGTTGCCCAAAAGCCTTTTGATCATTTTGTTTTTATATGGTATTGCAACCCCAGAAATGGAGTTTTATCGCAGTTTTTATTATATTCACAAAGAAAAAAAATTGAATGTGGTTTCTGACGGTATTTATACGCTAGATAAAAAATATGTTCTCATTCCTCCATATAACGCGCTTATCAATAATCAGTTTACTGCAAAAAACTATAAGACAGATTTCTTTTGGCAAGTTCTTAGTCGAAAGATTGATTACTGATAAATTCCAAAAAAGATTTGACTTTATATCGGCTTTGGAGATAATAAATTCAGTTTTTATAAGAGAGGAACAAAAATGTTTGCTTTATTTATCTTAGCGTTTGTTTTGGTTAGCGTAAAAGCTTGGGCTAATCCGGCTTGTGCCGTTTGCACGGTGGCCGTTGGTGCATCTTTGGAAATTGCTCGCCGCATGGGGGTTGATGACGGTGTTGTCGGTGTGTGGGCCGGTGCATTTTTACTGCTTATCGGTTACTGGACATTGAAATGGATGGATAAAAAGGGATGGTATTTTACCGGTAGGGATTTTATTGTTTTGACTTTATCCGTTCTGATGATTTTATTTATGTATATCTCTCAATTAACGTACAGTCCTAAAGCTATTTTGATTTTTTGGATTGATCCGTTTTTATTTGCTACGATTGTCGGGGCCTTGGTTTTGCATTATTCATCGGAATTTTATCAATGGATGAAACGTCATAATGGCGGACATGCACATTTTCCGTTTGAGAAAGTCGTTGTTCCGGTAGCAGCCTTATGTTTGACGGCGTGGTTGTTTTCTTATTTAGAACTTTGCCGTGCTGCACCTCAGTTTGATTTGAGTGAATTTTAATTTATAGAGGATGATAAAATGAAAAAAGCTGAAAATATTAAAGAGTTTGTGGAACGTATTGATGCAACAAAGAAGGTTAATCCTAAAGATTTATCTTCCGACCAGGATTTGACAATTGCCATCATGAACTTGATTTCTATTGAAGAACATTTGATTTTTTCCGGGGCTAAGACAGGGAAAAATTCTTTTTATGATTTAATTGAAGAAGTCCGTGAAACACGTAAAAAACTAATGCTCAAAATTATCCCTAGCTATGAAGGAGAAGTATGGTGTATTTCTAAGCACCTATTAGCCAGTTCCATGCGTTTAATGGAAGTAGGAACAAAGCAACAAAGTTTGGGTAATAAGGAACAGGCGTACGACCTTTTCAATAAAGCATACGATCTTTATTGTCTGTTCTGGGGACTGAACATGAATATGATCAACGCTGCAGACATGAAATGGCTTGAAGATAGCTTGGAAGATGTAAAGAAAATCAGCGAAAAGGTAAATGCTTCAACTGTTGTAACAACAGAACCGCAACCAGCCACCGAAGAACCTAAAAGCGGTTTTGCCAAGATGAAAGCCTTTGTGCGTAAAGCCGTTGATTGTTGCATTGAATAATTTTTGCAATTATCTCTAAATCATATCCCCTTGGACCTGCACCCGAGGGGATATTTTTACATATTACATTATGCTCCACGCACTGACATCTTACGCATCATGACAACTTGATTTTGCGGCTTCTTTTCTGTTACTGTTTTTTCTGTCACAGGCTTTTCCGTTTTCTTTCCAGCCCCAGTTGTCAGGTATTTATTCATTTCTATCTTAAAACGAGTACTACCTTTACCGCTTCTTTCAGCTGCCATGATTACAGCATCTTCTCGAGATGTTCTCATGCCTCTTGTAGCATTAAAACGAGCAGCGCTAGCTCTTAAATTCAATACTAAATCACTATCAGGAAGATATTTTGCACGGTCAGACATAGCCTCAGCGCCCATAACTTTATCCAATAGCGCTAAAATCTCTTTAGTATCTTTGCAAGCATCCAAACGAGCTATAAAATCCTTCCCGTTGATGGGCTTTTTTTCGCTTTCTGTACTCATAACCGTTCTCCTATAATAATTTTATCTTATGGCTAGAGTATAGCAGATTTTTGAGCACATAGCAAGTGTTTTGTTACGAGAAGTGTATTTTTAGTGATTTCGCTCTAAAAAGTAATCCGATAAGAGCTTAAGATTTTGAGCGGATTGCCCAAAAGGAGATAATAAATCTTTGGCTTCATCAATCAGATTTTGTGCCTTTTCGCGGGCTTTTGTCACCCCATACAGACTGACAAAATTCATTTTATGCTGAGCTTTGTCTTTATTTAGCGTCTTTCCCATCAATTTTTCATCACCCTCTACATCCAAAATATCGTCGGTGATTTGAAAAGCAATACCAATATTCCGGGAAAACTTTATCAATATATTGCGTTCTTCAGAGGTTGCCTTTCCTAAAACAGCCCCTGCCTCACAAGGATACCTCAACAAACACCCTGTTTTAAGGGCTTCAGTATGGCTAATAATTAATTCAGGATCGGCAAAACTTTGATGAGAATCGGTGTACAAATCCAACACCTGCCCTGCGACCATACCTTCCAATGCACCGGCTGCGCGTGCCAGTAGAAGGGTTAATTCTACTTTCATATTATCGGGAATTAGCGCCGTATTTAATATTTCAAAACCGTAAGTCAGTAACCCGTCACCGGCCAGAATTGCCGTTGCTTCATCAAAAGCTTTATGGCATGTGGGCTTTCCCCGACGGAGATCATCATTATCCATGGCAGGTAAATCATCATGGATCAGCGAATAAGTATGTATCATCTCCAAAGAAGCCGCTACCGGAAGAGCTTTTTCATATTCTACCCCAAACAGCCCTGCCGTTTCATGCAATAAAAACGGACGAAGCCTCTTTCCCCCGTTCATCAAGCTATAATGCATTGCTTGCAAAGCACGATGCTCCGGAGCTTCTGAATGGGGAAAATATTTTTCTATCTGCCGATTAAATCGCTCGGCATACGTCTTTAAGATTGTTTCTATCTCAGACATCGTCCGTCGTCCTGTTATACTAGGCTTCCACATTATCCAGCGGTGTTGTTGAAAGGCTACCGTCTTTGGCTATTTCTATTTTTTCCACCTTTAACTGAGCCGCAGAAAGTTTATCGGTACAGAATTTTTTGAGAGCTATCGCACGTTCATACGCACTGACAGCATCATCTAGTTTTATTCTGCCTGTTTCCAACTCTCTCACAATATTTTCCAACTGAGAAAGAGCTTCTTCAAAACTTAACTCTTCAATTTTAGTTTCTTCAGTCATCATCATCCCCTATAAACGAATTAATTCTATCTCTTTATTCGGTAAATCTTTGACACCAATACCGAGGGCTGCAAGCCTATCCCTGATTTCATCAGACTTTGTCCAATCTTTGGCTGCTCTGGCTGCTGCTCTGGCTTCCAGCAAAGCAGAAATTTCCGGCGTTACTTCAATTTTTTCCGCTTTTTTAGGGGCTACTTCTGCTAAAAACAGCTGGAGTACGCTATCTACATGCAAAATGAATGCTAATTTTAATGCGGCAGATTTTTGATTATCTTTCACAACGCCCCACATATAAGATAAGGCCATAGGTGTTTTCAAATCATCAAAAAGATATGCATTGAATTCATCTTTTAATTTGGCTAAATCGTCAACTTCCGAAGACGTTAGTTCCTTATTTACAGCTTCGGCTTTAAATTCTGAAACATAATCAACCAAATTATCATAGGCTTTCTTGGCAGAGTCCATTGCTTCTTCGGAAAAGATTGCAGAACTTCTATAATGCGACGTTAAGCAAAAATATTTGTAATGAGCCGGCAAGTAGCCCTTTTCTACCAAGGTATCCAAAGTTAAGAAGCCACCTTTAGATTTGCTCATCTTCCCGGATTTGTTATTTAAAAACTCTGCATGCACCCAATAGTTAACCCATTCGTGTCCAAGACGTGCCTCACTTTGAGCAATTTCGTTTTCATGGTGAACAGGAATATGGTCAATACCACCGCAGTGAATATCTATTCTTTCGCCTAAATATTTTGTTGCCATCGTAGAGCATTCAATATGCCACCCAGGATACCCCCTACCCCACGGACTATCCCATTGCAATATTTGATTTTCAAACTTAGATGAGGTGAACCATAAAACAAAATCTGAAGGGTTGCGCTTATTCATATCCTGTTCCGTACGGGCACCATGTTTTAAATCATCCCTATTTTGCCCGGAGAGGCTGCCGTAACGGGGAAACTTGGCTGTATCAAAATAAACATTACCATTGGAAATATAAGCAAATCCCTTTTCTTCCAAAACTTTGACAAAGTCTATCATATCTGCAATATGTTCCGTCGCACGGCAAACAATTGTCGGCCGTTTAAGACCGAGGGCCTTGGTGTGACGGAAAAAAGCATCTTCATACATGCGTGCGATATCCAGAACGCTTTTCTTTTCACGCTCCGCAGCTACCTGCATTTTATCTTCCCCTTCATCACCATCACTGGTTAGATGGCCGACATCCGTAATATTCATAACGTGCTTTACCTTATAACCGGCCAGCCGCAATGTATTCGCAAGCAGATCTTCAAAAATATATGTACGCAAATTCCCGATGTGTGCATAGTTATATACCGTCGGCCCACAACAATACATCGTCACAGCCGGTGGATTTAGCGGTTTGAACTCATCTTTGTTACGGGTTTTGGTATTGTATAAATAAACACTCATGGTTTTATCCTTTACTTGGTTAAAAAAACAGGCAGTCTATTGCTGACTGCCTCGTGATTTTTGATATAAAAAAGCATCTCCGGCAGTAGAACTCAGAAGTTTTGACAGCAACAGCAGATGTTTTTCATATTTAGATTCATTTTCATTCCTCTTTCTTTGGTGGATTTTGGCGTGATTTTTAATTCTTGTCAAGAAAATATCTTTTATTTCCGCATTTTTTACTGCAAAAAGACGCGTCGCAGTTCTTTAAGTCCGTCTTCATCCGTCAAGTTGACTGTCAATGCGCTGATTGTGATATAATCCTTAATCTTAACATTATCTGCCGGAAAATCTTTCTTTTGCCGTTTACTTTCATCTTGAAGGAGGGCTTTCTTACTTAAATGACGATTTTCCACCGTTCCTTTAACAAAACGGCGGCTACCTAAACGACAAACTTCAATTCCTTTAAGTTTGGTTTCATCAATATTCGGAAAATTGATATTAACCAACGTATCAGCCGTACAACTGGTGTGACAGACCTTCACAATGATATTTGTTAAGTATTTTTTGACAATTTGCCAATGGCAGACCGTACCTCGTTCCACCAGTTGCGACACGGCAATTGAGGGAATTCCGTACATAATCCCTTCCATAGCTGCACCAATCGTTCCGGAATAAGTTACATCATCGGCAATATTACGCCCGTTATTAATACCTGAAATAATTAAATCCGGATAATGATCTTTTAAAATCATATTGAGGGCAATACGAATACAATCTGAGGGCGTCCCATCCACCGCATAATGTCTCGCCGATATTTCGGTGATATCTTCGGGAAAATCCTCTATATTGTGATGTCCTAACATCTTTTTCAGTTTTTGTGGCGTTAGGGCATGTCCGGTACCGCTTTTTTCTTCTTTAGGGGCAACTACCCACACATCAGGACAGATACCCTTAATCAATGTTTCTAAGAGCACAATCCCTTCAGAGGCAATGCCGTCATCATTAGAAAGCAAGATACGGCACTGTCCAAGATCATCTATCGGTTTAAAACGCATGGTTGTTTTACCGTATTTTCAGACTATAAATTATCCACCTATCTGATGGACGAGAACAGTCACATTTGTAATGAAGAGTTTTACTGACATTGCCAACAAAATCATACCAAATAACTTTTTCAGTACATAAATTGTTGCCGGACTTAGCACTTTTTGCAACACGCGTGAAAGTTTGATTGTCAGATAAACTGCAATACTATCCAGTAATACTGCCGCTAAAATGTTGATACTTGCATACTGAGAGCGTAAAGATAACAGAGCTGTCAACACACCTGCACCAATGAACAGCGGAAAAACTACCGGAACAAAAGTCGCATCGCCGGAAATATCCGTTCCTTCACAGAAAAGACTGACATCCAAAATCATTTCTATACTAAATAAAAACAAGATCAGCGAACCAGCCACCGCAAAGGAGGAAATATCTACTCCAAACAGGTTTAAGAAAGCTTCTCCGGCGTAGAAGAAAAAGATTAGCAGAAGCAAGGCATACAGGAATGCACGACAAGCAGAAATATGTATTCCTTTGTTTTGCAAATTAATTACTATCGGCAAATTTCCGGGAATATCCGTAATAGCAAACAGTACAACAAAAGCACCCATTAATTCACGTAAACTAAATTGTGACAGAAAATCCATTTTATCCTCGCTTATTAAATTTCATCCCAGCCTTCAACAGCTGTACTTTGATTGTAAGAAGAAACATTTGCTTCAAAAAAGTTTCCTTTTACATTGCCTTCGCCATTGGTATCGGCTACCTTTTCCAACTGCTTGTACGGATTGGTATCAAAACCTTGATAACGTGGTGGTAATCCAATGTCTTTGAGACGTTTATTGGCAATAAATTTCGTATATTCTTCAATAGTTTTTTCCGTAATACCGATAATATTTTTGCCGATAATATGGTTACTCCATGCGATTTCCTGTTCTACAGCCTTATCAAACATAGCATATAGTTCGTCTATGTTAAAGAAAGTATCATTTTCCTTCATGATTTCTTTAATAATATTGGCAAAAATAACGCAGTGCGAAAGTTCATCACGGTTGATATACTTAATTTCATCAGCTGTTCCAATCATTAAACTGCGAGCAGCTAAGTTATAGAAGAAATTAAAGCCGTTATAAAAATATACCCCTTCCAACAGATAATTAGCAATCAAAACACGGGCAAAATTAATGTCGCTTTTATTATCAATAAAGTCCTGATAAATTTCCGCAATATATTTGTTACGCTCTAATAATATTTTATCCTCACGCCACTTGTCATAAATTTCAGCCCGTTTAGCGGCAGGAATAATACTCTCTATAATATAAGCATAACTTTGCGAATGAACAGCCTCTTGATAAGTTTGAATAGCTAGAATTAAGTTTACCTCCGGTGCGGTAATGTATTCACTGATATTGGGCAAATTATTGGTTTGGATACTATCCAAAAATACTAAAAAGGACAATATCCCGTCATAAGCTGTCTTTTCAGACCCGGTCAATTCTTCATAAGAGCGTTTATCATCAAACAAAGATACCTTTTCAGGAATCCAGAAGTTTTCCATCATTAAACGATAAACTTTATTTGCCCATTGGTATTTTACATTATTTAAGTTAAACAGATTGGTTACATTCCCCCCAATCATCCGACGATTAATAATTTCATCATTCCCGTTAATATTAAAAAGTTTCTTTCTGATCATCTTTCATACTCCTTAACCTGCACAGCTAACACACTCAGATTTTTCCAAGCTGGAACCATCTTTTTGTATTGTTCTGGTATAATACAAAGTTTTAATATCTTTTTTCCATGCACTTAAAATGGTGTTATACATATCTACGGCACGGATATTGCGATTTAAATTATACATCAATTCTATGGAAATACCGGTATCAATCCATTTATTGATGTGCGACATGATGTCTATCACCACTTCTTGATTGATATTGCGGTTTTCCTGATAAAACCAAAATTTTTCACGAATATACGGCGGACAATTAGGAATAGAGCCTTTACCGTGAGTTTCAACAAAAAACTTGCTGTATATCGGCAAAACAGAAGCCGAACACCCCTGAATAAGCGAAGAACTGGTATTGGGCGCAATAGCCGTTATCTGACTATTGCGAATCCCATATTTTTGCAAGTCTGCAAAAACAATATTCCATTGTTCCTTGTGTTGGGCATTTTTATTAAACCAGATCTGATCATGTCCAAGGACAATTCCTTTGCTCCAATCAGAGCCCTCATAAGCAGCAAAACAGCCTTTCTTTTTCGCCAAATTGATAGATGTTTTAATGCAATACAGAGCAATTTTTTCAAACAATTCGTCCACATAATCCGCTGATAAAATATAGGGGACATTATTTTTAGCTAACATATCGGCTAACCCCATGGCCCCGACACCGATAGTACGGTATCTTTGATTGTGCAGTCTTCCTTCCAGTACGGGAACACTGGTAAAATCAATAGCGTTATCTAAAAGGCGGACAGAAGTCTCACATACACTCTTTAATTCTTCATCACTATCTATGTTTGCCAAATTGATTGATACCAGATTACAAACATGGACCAGACCATCTTCCACCGTTCTGGTAATTTTACCGTCTTTTAGCGTTTCCGCTTCTATATGGCTAGGGCGAACATTACTATGGGATTCCGTACAAAGGTTTGTCCCCACAATAACGCCATCGTGTTTATTTGGATTATAACGGTTCAAAGTATCCTTAAATGCAATATAAGGCATACCCGTTTCCACCTGTGATCGCATAACTTTTTTCAAAAGCTCTTTGGCCGGATAAAATTTATATAATTCCAGTTTTCCGAAAGAGGCCTCTAAATACAGTTGATTATACGCTTTTTCAAAATCTTTTCCCCACAGATTTGCCAATTCTATACCATATTTCGTGCGGACTTCGTGAGGATCTACCATGAGCCAATCTTCATTATTTTCCACTTTTTTCATAAACAAATCCGGTACGACCACTTGCGGAAATAAATCATACGCTTTCATACGTTGATCCCCGTTTTCTGTCCGCAAATCAAGAAAATCCTCAATATCCAAATGCCACATATCCAAAGATACCGTGACAGCTCCTTTACGTTTTCCCTGTTGATTAACTGCAACAGCCGTATCATTCAAGATACGAATCCACGGAATAACGCCACCTGAGGAATTTTTTATTCCTTTAATCCGAGCTCCTTTAGCCCGAACACGGGATATATTCACCCCGACACCACCGCCAAATTTTGAAATAGCGGAAACCTGATCAATCACATAAAAAATAGACTCACGACTATCATCCATGGCCGTAATAAAACAAGAACTTAAATTACCGTTTGGACGACGGAGATTCATAAGCAACGGTGTTCCCAATGAAATCTTGCGGTTAGCCAACTTTTCATAAGTATCTTTAACTTTTGCCATGCGCTCGGCTTTATCTTCATTCTGCTCAATCAACAATGCAATGGATAAAAACATATCTTGAGGGAGTTCAACAATTTTATCTTCATATTCACACAGATAGCGTTTGATTAGCAAGTTAGCTCCGGCATAATCATACACAAAATCAAATTCCGGATTGATAAAAGAGGCCGCCTCGGCAATTTCTTCTTTAGAATATTTCTCTGTTATTACCGGCGTATAAATCCCGTTTTGGATTGCATATTGCACAAAATGTACATAATCATACGGTGCTTTATTTTTCGGCATATTCCGGCGAAGAGAGGCTTCTTTATAGAGGGCGAGCATTTTCATCCGACCGGCAACATTTTTCCACTCCGGCTCTTCAACAGAAGTAAGGCTCAGTACATTCATCATCAGAGCCGTAAACAAATCCGTTGTACTCATATTATCTTTTAAGTAATCTTCCAAATTAGCCAACGGTTTATCGGCAGAAAGCGGAAAACCTTTACAAACATCATTTAACAGCTTTTGTAATTTGAAAACGGAGAACTCTTGCGTTGTACCGTTTCTTTTAACCAAATTAGTTGTCATCATCTACCTCTTATAGAAAATTGGTCCCTCATTTTTTGGGCAGTATACTCACCTGTTTTTCAGCTGTAAAGAGGTGATAAAAGTTATACTATTTTTTTTAACTCTATCATGTATGTTATTCTAAAACAATACATTATCTTTATATTTCTTGAATTTTACGCATCATCTTTTGAAAAAGGGCAAGCCTGGAATTTTCATTTTTCTCTAAAACCGC
>CAYPIZ010000004.1:0-4939 GCA_964410935.1 uncultured Acetobacter sp.
CGGCTTCGTTGAAAGATTGTGATTTGGGAGAAAGAACCGTTTCAAACAATTGCTTTAGCAAAGAATAAATGCTTGAAATTAAAGGTATCTTTGATACGATAAAGTTACCGAGGCGGACAAAGAATTTGCCGATAAAACCGGTGGTGAACATACCGATAAAGATGAGGGCAACGATTAAGATAACCACACCAATCCCCGGGATGTAGGGAATGAACTCATGCGCCATCATGCGCGGTGGAATGAGAACGCGAGACCATCTATCCATCCACCAAAACAGCTCATAAGCCATGTAGAGGGTGATGGCAATCGGGGCGGTTACCAAAATACCGGTGAAAAGATAAGTTTTTAATTTGGAAACAACATAACCGAAAAAGCTTGGTTTGTGTGGAACGGAATTATCGGATTTCATTGTGCTCTCCTGATATCTTGAAGGGTGAATTGAAGGGTTTTACGGCCGTTATAAACGTTGAAACGGAGGGTGCCGACAACGTCATAACAGTTTTTATAGGGATTAAGGAGCTCTTTACCGACGGCGGTGTCTACAGCTCTAAAGGCAATGGCGGAAAGCTTTTCACCGGTGAGGGTGGAGAGTTCGCATTTGACGTGGCCACTCCCGATGATGTACGGACGGCCGATATAGACGCTCTTGAGTAAAAGAACGGGCTCCGGATTGCCGGTACCGAACGGTTTAAGTTGCTCTAATTCGGTGCAGAGGTCTGCATTAGCGGCGGTCAGGCTTAACGGCAGGTCAATCTTGATAACCGGGTGCGGCTTGGTGTTATGCAGGCATTGTTGGACGTAGTTTCCGGCAAAGTCCCGAAAAGCGGGAATCTGCTCTTCCGTGAGGGAAAAGCCGGCGGCCATGGTGTGCCCGCCCCCTTTGGTGATGACACCTTTTTCTTTGGCAGCGATGATGAGAGCGCCTAAGTCTACCCCGTCAATGGAACGGGCAGAGCCTTTGACTTCATCATCTTCAATGCTCATCACAAAAGCCGGGAGATTATACCGTTCTTTCAGTTTACCGGCCACGATCCCGATGACGCCCTGATGCCACCCTTTGCTGGCAACAAAAGCCATGGGATATTGCTGCGGTGTGCCCTCTAAAATCTCTATGGCTTGTTCTAAAACATAGCATTCAATATCTTTGCGTTCTTGATTATAAGTATTGAGTTCTTCAGCCAGATGCTCGGCTTCAATGTCGTTTTGAGAACAAAGCAGACGGCTGGAAATATAGGCTTTGCCGACCCGTCCGCAAGCGTTGATCCGTGGGCCTAAAACAAAACCTAAGTGATAGGCATCTAAGGTTTCGCTAATGTTGGCTTTATCCATGAGGGTTCTTAAACCGAGGTTTTCCCGCTTGGCCATAACCTTTAACCCCTGGGTGACAAAAGCCCGATTGAGCCCTAAAAGCGTAACCACATCACAGACCGTCCCTAAGGCCACCAGATCCAACCAGTGCATTAAATTCGGCTCCGGTAGGGTGGAATTATAAAATCCCTTTTCCCGCAGAATGCGATTAACGGCAACCACCGTCATAAAGGTGACGCCAACGGCTGCCATGTAGGCGAGATCCGGCCGCTCATCCGATTGATCCAGACGTTTCGGATTAACCACGGCATAGACTTTGGGGAGTTTGGTTTCCGCTTCGTGGTGGTCAATCACAATAATTTCAAAATCTGCAGCGTTTTTATCCAGAATATCAAAAGCGGTAGTGCCACAATCCAGGGTTAAGACCAAATCTGCCTTGAAATCCCGAAATTCGTTGAAAGCAATATCACTTGGGCCGTAGCCTTCATCACGTTCCGGAATATGTACGGCGGTTTCTACCCCGCAATAGGTCAAAAACAGGCGCATAACGGAAGTGGAAGTGGCGCCGTCCACGTCATAGTCCCCGATGATGGCGATTTTTTGCCGGTTCATGATGGCTTCGGCAATGCGGGTGGCGGCCTTATCCATATCTTTTAATAAGCTGGGATTGGGCATAAGGGTGGTGAGTTTGGGGTTTAAAAAGTGCGGTGTTTCCTCCGGCTTTATCCCCCGCAAGAGGAGAAGCTTTGCCAGGTTTACGGATATATCCTGTTGCCGGCAAAAGAGCTCCGTCTGTCGGTTATCGGCTTGGGCATATTCCCAAATATTTCCGCCCAAAGAGAGCGATATGTCTTCATCTTCTTGCATAAGTATCCTTTCTGTTTGGTGCGGATATTACGCCAAAACAACGGGTATGACAAGGCAAATTTTGACGGTGCGGATAACTTTTTATAAAATTTTTTCCATGAATTGCCGTGCTTGCATTTTGCCCTCCGGAGAGAGGGTTAAAATGATGGTGTCTTTGTCCACATAGATCCCTTGGGTATAGGGCCAGGTAAGAGAATCGTGCAGAAGGTAATTTTGCAAATTTTCGGTGAGGTTTAAGGAGAACGGCGTAACGGTCAGCCAAAAGATGTCGCTGTCTGCTCCGAAGAAATTATAAGGTTGGTAGAAACTATATGCCTTTGAGGGGAGATGCCACGGAATATACGGGGCGGTAAGGGTGTAAGAATCTATCTTGTTGAGGCGTTGCGGGAGAAAATAGCGCGAACGAAAATCCAAAGTTCCGCCTTGAACGAAGGTGTGTTTGTATGGGGAAAAGGACGGTGTATCTTCTATCCGTTTGATAATCCGCTCCGATAAATTACCCTCTGCTTTAAAGCCGAATTGCCAGATTTTGGCCGCATAAGCAATCTCTGTGGTGTTTTGAAAAATCAGAATAACGAGCAGTACGCCGGTGAGGTTGGTTAAGACCCGGTGTTTAGATTTAAAAATCAAGGCCAGTGCATAGATGTAGATGTATAAAATACCGAAAAATTCTATCCGCGGTTCAAAATTGACATATTCTGCTCTGCCGGTAAGAAAAGTGGTGCTGCAGGAAGAAAAAAGTATGCCGGCAAAACAAAGAAGGGTGGCGGATAGTGAAAAGAGGTTCTTCGGGCAGTTGTGGAGGAGAATGACACCCCCGAGTAAGACAAAACAGAAGTTGATGTATTTGTAAAAATAGCCGATAAAGTTGGTGGTGATGAAGAACTGACGGGTGGCGGCAGAAAAGGTATTTTGCAGTTGGCTAAACAGGTGGGAAAAATCTACTTCGGCAGTGTTGTAGGTGTTTTTTTGAATGCCGTATTTTTTGAAAATTGCCAGAATGACGCTGAAGATGATTAAGGCGATAAAGAGGTTGGCAACAATGCCCCGGTGCGTGCGGTAGAAGGTACGAAAAGTCAGCCGTTTGAAGCAGAGGTCGTTCAGGCAGAGTGTAAAGAAAATTACCCCGATCATATTGATGACAGGCGGATAGCCCCCGAGGGAGAGAATAAAGAGAATGCAGGCAAAGATGTGCCGTTGCCAAAGAGAGAGGTTGAAAAACGGGTGACGGAGGAGGTAAAATGCCCCGGCAACAACGAGTGTCCAACTCAAGATACTGAAAGTGAGAAAAGCAAAATATAGCCAGGAAATGGTGTAGGGGGCGGTGACTAGAGCCAGAGCTATGAGAACAGAAGCGCTTGTTTTTTGCGGCATATGCCAGAGTTTTAATAACAGAACGGCCGTGCCGCTGAAGAAAAGAAGCGCCGTTGCCAGATAAAGAACCGGCAGAATGTTCCCCTCAAAAAGCAGTGTCGGGAGGATAAACTGCGAAAAACGTCCCTCAAACAGGCCACTGCCGAGAGGGGTGTATTCTTTTATCCAGCCCCAATCGTGATTTCCCCAAAGAAAGGTGAAGAGAAAAGGCAGATATGCCACCAGACTGCATAGGTAAGTTATGCCCCAGATCTTTAAGGAAAAGGCTGGTTTATCTTCTGCCGATGTGAGGTGTTCTGCCGTCATGGGTTAATCCAACTTCTTATCAATGATGTAGAGCGGGCGGTTTTTCACCTCGGTGAAGACACTGGCAATGTATTCCCCAATGATCCCCATAAACAAAATGGTGATACCGCTGAAAAATGTGATGACGGACATCAAAGAAGCCCAGCCGACAATGGTGGAATCCTGAAAATAAATGATGATTGTCCAGAGCATTAAGATGAAGCTTAACAGCGAAATCAATACGCCGGCAAGCGTGATGAAATGGAGTGGCATGGCGCTAAAGCCGGAAATTCCTTTTAAGGCAAAGAGAATCATCTTTTTGAGCGGATATTTGGAAACACCGGCTTCCCGTTTGGTGCGGTCGTAATAAACTTCGGCAGAGCTGAACCCGACCAGCGGTACAATGGCCCGCAAGAAAAGATTTTTTTCTTTGAATTGAGCCAGAGCTTCCACGGCACGGTGACTGAGCAGGCGAAAGTCTGCATGATTGGCAACCAGTTCCACCCCTAAAAACTTCATAATTTTATAAAACCAGAGGGCCGAGGTGCGTTTGAAAGCGGTATCCGTATCACGACGACGGCGGACACCGTAAACAATTTCTGCACCGGAGAGATATTTCTTCACCATATCTTTGATGACGGTCGGGTTATCCTGCAAGTCGGCATCTATGGTGACGTAGATATCAGCCTCGGTGTTATATAATCCGGCAAGAAGGGCCTCTTGATGTCCGAAATTTCGGGAGAGGCAGATCCCTTTAATGGTGGGGTTGGTGCTGTGCGCTTTGGTGATGATGTCCCAGGTTTTGTCTTTCGAACCGTCATTGACGAAAACTAAAGTGCTTTCTGCGGTGATGAGGTTTTCTTTGACCAATTTTGCCAACAAAGCGGAGAGGGTCTTGATACTTTTGGGGAGAACTTCCTCTTCGTTGAAACAAGGTACGATAACGGCTAATTTGGGTTGCTTTTTCATTTTATCCCCTTATGGAAAAGATTTAACTGCTCTCTGTGTAGCACATAAAGTGTAATTTTTTATTAACAAAACGGTTAGCGAGGCATTTGGCGAAGCTTTTGACGGAATTCGTCCAGACTGTATTGGTTGAGAACGA
>CAYPIZ010000004.1:5039-20077 GCA_964410935.1 uncultured Acetobacter sp.
TATTTTTGGTTAGGGTTAAAAGAGGGATCGTTTTCTATACGCTCGGTTATCTGATCCAGAATTTGAAATTCCGCATCAAAGCCCTGTTTCCAGATTTTTAGGGCAAGGGTGTCTTGGAGAGTATTCCAGAAAATAAGCGGTATCATGATAATGACGGCCAGACTTCTGACCAAGGGAACGGCAGAGCGAAACAGAACCGCAACCGTGAAAGCATAAAAGAAAGCGAATCCGTAGAAATCTATGCGGGAAACAAATTCCGTGTGGGGAACAACCAGTAAGGTGGTTAAGCCGGTGGCTAAGAGCGGCAGGAGAAAGAACAGAAAGCTCAGACTTTTTTGTTTGGGTGCAGAGGGGGTGAAAAACAGGCTTAAAAAAGCTAAAAGGCAAGGGATAAAGAGCGCGATTTTATAGCCCTTTTCCATGAAAGGAGTGGTGACGAGCAGTTGACTGAAGGCAATTTTTATCACTTGCAGCGCTTTAAGGGGAAGGTCTTTAAGCTTGCTTAATTCCAGATTGTAAACATCATCATGGGGGACGAAAGATAAAGTGATCTTGAAGAGAATCGCCGCAATAACAAGGTTGAGTGCGGTGGGCTTAAAAGTATGCCAGAGGGCAGAGAAAGAGTGATTTTTGAAAGTGTAATCCAGTGTGAGCTTCCCTAAAAGGCAGACGGCAAAGGTGTTGATGATCGGGGGGTAGCCGCCTAAGGTCAGGTAGAAGCAGAGTATGGCAACCAGGCTTAAGGTTTTGGGGCGTGAACTCAATGGAACTTGGGCGGAAAGATATAACCCTAAAATTGCTACCGGTACCCAAAACAGGCAACTGATGGTGATGAAGGCATAATATAACCACGCCAGCGTATAAGGTAGCGTGGCAAAAAAGGTGATGAACAGGGTGTAGCAGAGTTTATTTTTCGGCAGATCCCAATATTTTGCCAGTAACCACAGGCCGATGGTCAGAAAGCCAAAGCCCAAGAGATTGTTTATCACCGGGAGAATTTGCCCGTCGGTGAGGAGCGTTTGCGGAATAAATTGAGTGAACCGCCCTTCAAACAGACCGGAAGAAAGAAACAGCCTCTCTTTGATAAATTTGACATCATGATTGCCCCACATGAAGTTTAAGGTGTGGTATAGAAAGGCAAAATTGATGATAAGAAAAGACCACAGCCAGGCGGAGAGATCCGTCTTGTCGGGGTAAAGGGAGAGTTTTTGCAATAACTTTTTCATCTTAACGGCCTCTAAACTGCATAAATTGGGAACGTAACATATTTTGTCCGCCAGGGGTTAGCGCCAGTATAATCAAATTATTTTCAAGGTAAAGGGCGTTTTCATTGGGCCAGACGGAAAGTTTGGTCGTGATGAAATTGGCCAGATTTTGCGACAGTTGGTCCGGATTAAGCGGCTCTTTTTCCTTAACAAACGGGGCTGGTGTGCTGAAATTATAGTTCTCATTCGGGAGCCAGAAACGTGTGAACGGTGTATTTAAAGTATAAAAACCGTACTTCTCACCAAAATTCGGGGTGTGGTAGCGCGGACGTAAAGAAAGCTCTCCGGCCTGCATGAAGTTATAAAGAGCCGAGGCGGAAAAAGCCGGGTTTTCCTGAACACGGGCGGTGATGCGGGTGAGCAAGAGGTCTTCCGCTTTAGAGCCGAACAGGGCGGTTTTGCAATATTCCAGATTGCCGGTCAGGTTACACCAGAGGAGGAGTAACGAGAGGATAAAAGTGAGGTTCTTCTTGAAGTTGGAACTGTTTTGCAGACTGAAAAATGCTACCAAAACGGCAACGGGGATGGCATAAAAATCTGCCCGTATCATGAAAAAGGCAGGGTCTACACCGGCAAAATATTCGGTGGCGGTTTCTTGGGTGAGCCAGGCAGAGAACTTGAGCGCGATAACTAGGCTCAAAAGTAAAAAGGCGGTGAGTATATGGGGGCGTTCGGGTGTGAAACAGCGGTATGCAAAGAGAAAAAGCAGTAGAAAGACCGTGAGTTTTAGGCTCAGGCTTAAAAAGGGTTGAGGTTGGAACAGGCTTAAAAAAGCCATTTTCACGGTGTGCGGAAGTTTGAGAATTAAGCCGGAGAGGGTTTCTGCCTGCCCGTTATACATCTCTATCATCAGATTGTGCTGTTTGAAATAGTGATAGCAGAGCAGAAGCGCAGTGTATGAGATGATGACGGCAATACAAAACGGGGCAACGGTGCGGAAAAGTTGTTTGAAGGTCTTGACGTTTTGGAGCAGAAAGAGAACCGTGGCGACAACGTAGAAATTACCACAGGCAGGATATCCCCCAAGGCTTAAAAACAGCAAGGCAGTGCCTAGTGCCGTGTTGCGAAAAGGGTGATTACCCAAGGCGGCTTCTTTGCCGGCAAGGAGAGATAAGGTTAAGACCAGCGGCCAGAAAAGTTGGCTCAGAACAATGAAGTGGAAATAGATAATGTCGGTGATGTAAGGGAGAGTGGCAGCCGCAATCACGGCGCAGATGTTTGCCGTGTTTTTTATCGGGTAGGCAAAAAAGCGGGTGATGAGGAGGGTGAGGGCGTATGTATAACCCAAAAGCCCGAGGGATAAATTGAGTATGGGGAGAATTTTCCCCATCAACAAGAGATTGATCAGAATGTATTGGCTGAATCTCCCCTCGATTAAACCGGAAGAAAGCGGTAGATCATTGAGGACGGGGACCCAGTCATGATTGCCCCAGATAAAATTAAATACGAGTGGGGAAAAGCTTAAAAGAAGTATCAAAAAGCTTAACAGAACGGTATGTTGTTCCGTACGGGTGAGCGTGAAAATTTTTCTTAAGCTTGACATTCTTTATCCCTTGGATTAGCTTTGGTTTAATCTAAAGGCTAAAAGGCTAAGATATGGTAAATTTTGGAGGAAAATTGCGTAAGATCCTGTTGATTTTGTTTTTGAGTTTTCTTACGCCGGACGGAGAAGCCATGGAATTTAGGGTCGCGGATAAAGCCGATTATAAGGTGAGCGTGGCGCAGACACCGGCTCAGTTGGAGCGAGGGTTGATGTTTGTGCGACAGATGGATGATGATGTCGGTATGCTGTTTGATCTGCGGGAAGAGTTTGAAAACGGGCTGGAAGTTACCATGTGGATGAAAAATACCTACATCCCGTTGGATATGCTGTTTTTGGATTGCGATAAGACAATTGTTGATATTTACGAAAATGCCGAGCCGTTAAGTTTGCGGTTGATTAAAAGCCGTGTGCCGTGTTGCTATGTGGTGGAAGTCAACGGTGGGCAGGCCTCAAAGCATCATTTTGCCGTGGGGGATAAAACTTTTTTTAATTTGTAGGGCTTCCCTTGAAATAACCCGCTTTGCACTTATCTCTTTAGTGTTTTTTTAACATAGGAGAATAGGTATGAAGAAAATTTTATTTTTAATGATGTTAGGGACAATGTTAAGCGCGCCGGTTTATGTTTATGCTAAGGGCGATTGTCCGTGTGCCAAAAATATGATGCAGAGCGGTGGTTTTGTTGATGAGGCAAGCGCCACCCCGATGAGCATTGCCGAAGTCAAGAAAATGTCTGATGATGCGTATGTGACAATGAGCGGTTATATCACCAAGAGATTGAGCGACGATACATATAACTTTACGGACGGAAAAGACAATCTGACGGTGGAAATCGGCAAAAAAGCTTGGCGTGGGCAGACGATCACCCCTAAGGATAAAATCCTTTTACAGGGAGAGGTGGATAAAGATTTTACCTCGTTTGAAGTGAAAGCAAAGTCAATTTCTAAACTTTGAGCAGAGAAAAAGAAAAGTGCAGAGCCGATAACCCTGCACTTTTTGTATCCTTAAAATTTAATCTTTATGGCGGAAAGTTATTCGCCCTTTGGTGAGGTCATAAGGGGTCATCTCAATATCAACCTTATCCCCAACCATAACGCGGATACGGAATTTGCGCATCTTTCCGGCAGTGTGAGCTAAAATTTCCACACCGTTTTCCAACCGAACTCTAAACATAGCGTTAGGCAACTTTTCGATGACATCTCCCGTAAATTCCAGAAGTTCTTCTTTACTCATTTGAATTCCTTTTTTAACTTTTTTTTGCTATATATACCGCAAAATGCTATTTTACAAGTGTTTTTTGTATTTTATGACGGGGAATTTCAATTTGAAAATCAGAGCCGATATTTTCCGTGCTGCTGACGGTGATTTTGCCGTTGAATTTGTGCACTAAATCTTTCACGATGGCCAGCCCTAAACCGGTGCCGATATGTTCGGGCGATTTATCCGAAGTATAAAAAGGTTCAAAAATGTGCTTTAAGGCCTCTTTGGAAATACCGCAACCGGTGTCTTTGATGTTGATGATGAGGTTGTCCTTGTTGGTGTTGGTTTTGATGTCTAAAGTTCCCCCGTTCGGCATGGCGTTAATGGCATTTTGGGAAAGATTGAGGATGATCATCTTGAAATCGGTTTCATTGCCGTTGAGTTTTTCGCTGAGGTTGGAAAAACTTTTGGTCAGGGTGATGCCTTTTCTTTTGATTTCATAATCCAGCAGAGAGAGAACGTCTTCAATGCCGCCGGTGATGTTGAAAGGCTCAAGCGAGGCATCATTGGTGCGGGAAAGTTTTAAGAGGCGTTCCGGAACGTTGATACATTCATTGATTTGGTTGGAGATCATCTCCAGATAAGTTTGTTGTTCGGAAGCCGGTGTGCCCTCGGGATAATATTTTTGCAAAAGGCCGTTTAAGATGATTTTGATTGCACCGAGGTTGTTTTTCATCTCGTGGGCAAGAGAGGTGGCCAGAAAACCGAGAGAGGAAATCTTTTGTTGGTGGGAGTAGTTGACGTTATCACTCAAATCACGGAAGGATTCAACCAGTCCGGTTTTGCCGTTTAGGAAAATGCGGGCAGAACTGACGGAAAGAGGTCTGTCATTGACGGTGTGGACGCATTTTACAATGGAAGCGGGGTTCTTTTTCAATTCCAAAAGCGGGCAGAGATATTGATTGGTGTTGCACGGTTCTTGGGCTTCTTTATCATAAGCACCGTAGCATTTTTGAGCCGGGCAGAAGTAATGTTGTTTGATCCGATGATGATAGGCCTTGTTTTGCAGAATGATGTTATAATCTTCATCAATTACGCGGACGGCATCCGGAATGGCATCAATCAGATTTTGCAAAAAGACTTCTTTTTCTTTAATCTCGGTGATGTTGGCTTCAATGTTGTTTAACATGAAGTTCACGGTGTTGGACAGGGTGTCAAATTCATCAGTGAGGCGCTTGCGTTTGGTGGGAAGACGCTTGGTAAAATCCCCCTCGGCCACCGTGGAGGATAGTTTGGTGAGGCGGTTAATCGGGGTGATGACCCATATATGCAACAATAACCAGAAAATAAGCAAGGAGGCTAATGTCAGAATAGCACCGATAAAAATAATCCGTAAAGTTTCGGTCAGAGCGGCGTAGTTTTCGTTATAGTTTTGCATGAGCTCTTCGTTTAGGCGACGCTCACGGGAAAGTTCTTCCTGTTTTTGCGAGAGGTTCGGAGAAAGCATTTTAGGGCCTTCCGGTTGGTAGGTCCGCAATTCTTTTCTGAGGTTGATGTTTTCATTTAAAAGTTCGATAACGTATTGATTACGGGTGATGATGTCGCTATGCTCGGCACGGATCTTTTTGCCGACGGATCCTTCAAAAATGATGGTAAAGACAACGGCACTTAAAATAAAAAAGGCGAAGATGGTGAAGAAGAATTTTTTATTTAAGCTGAAAAACATGGCTATAATCCTAGAAATTCCGACAAGGTTTGAGTTTGCAAATAGGGATTGAAAGTCTTTTCTTCCCCAAGGGTTGCCGGTGCAAGAAGCCCTTGCTCCCGCGAGAGCATTTTAGTGATATAAGTTTGTGCTTCCGGATTTTGCAACATCTGACGGGAAAGGCAAGCTCTGGTATATTCATGACCGGCAAAAATACGCGTATCATCCGGGAGAGATTTTATTTTGGCAAGGCTTGTGAACATTTGTTCCGCAGTGCCTTCAAACAGCCCACCGACACAGAGGTTGAACAAGACATCTCCCGTAAACAGGGCCTGTTCTTGGGGGAGGTAATATAAAACATGGCCGAGGGTGTGCCCGGGGGCGGCAATCACTTTAAAGGTTAAACCCCCGATAGTGATATCCTGCCCGTCAACGGCTTTGATATCTGCACCGGGGACTTTGTCAAACTCCTTTTCCGGAGCGATAATCCGTACGTTGTATTTTTCTTTGAGGGCGAGGTTCGCCTCCACATGATCAAAGTGGTGATGTGTGGTGAGGATATGCGTCGGGGTGAGGTGCAATTCTTCTAATTTGGCCTCTATGGGGGAGAACTCCGCCGCATCAATGATAATGACATCCGAGGTGGTGTCGGAACTTAAAATATAGGCATTGTTTTGCATATTTTTTTCGTTACACAAAACCGGTGTGATGGTGAGAGTCATTTTTTTTTACCCCTGTCTAAATAGCCTTTGTCAATACTGTATAAATCATAAAAAGCGGTGGTGTAATCGGTGATGCCGGCGTAGTTTGGCAAGTTGGAGGCAAGCGATAAAGAGTAGGCAATGTCTTCGCCGTAAATGACACCATGCCTTTCCAACAGGCTTTCACGGGCACTCCAGACGTTTTGATAATTGAGGTTGGAATTGAACGTGAGCGCGTAGCTCCGCATAGCCTCAGTCAGGCTTTTGAAGATTTTGAAACGGTAGCCGTCATCCTGATTTTCCAACGGAAGCAGCCCCTCGGTGGTGTTCCAGACTTTTTCTTTGTAGAGGGCATTGGCAACCAACGCCGGACGCGATGTCCCCCAGTTGCTTTCTATGGCGGCAACGGCAATCAAAATAGACGGCGGCACAAAGTTAATCCGCCGTTTTAGGTTATACAATTGGGCTTCAAGGCGGTCTTTGCCTTTTAACCGCGTGAAGAAATCATATTTTAGCGCCAATTCTTCTATTTTGTTGAGGTCTTTTTCATTTAGATTTCCGTCTTTCAGAAACTTCTTTTCCAAGCGGAGGAGGAGGTTGCGCTCGGTGGCGATTTCTTCGTTAATTTTTAAGGCAATCGGGGCGAGAATCCGAATGAAGAGATTGTTACGTTCAGCGGCAGAGGGGATCTTATCAAAGCCCTCGGGCAGGCTCTTGGTAAAAATGGCCGGATAAGAATTATCTTTGCGTACGACAAAACGTTGGTATTTGTGAGCGGTAAAAAGGGTTTCCAATTCTTCCACCGAGGCGTCTTTGACATAAATGTTGCCGTGAAATTCTTCCGTTTTTATTTTGGCAGCAACCGGTAAGGCGGTGGCAAGGGTTAAAATGCAAAATAAACAGCGGAAAAAATGTTTCATCATGCCAAAATGACCTCTCTGATTTCCGGTAGGTAGCGGATAATGTTTTTCTCAACATGGTTTTTCAATGTGCGTTCTGCGTAGGGGCAGCCGTTACATTTGCCGAGAAAACGGACTTTGAGAACGCCGTTTTCAATGCTTTCCAGTGCAATGTCGCCTTTGTCCTTTTTTAAGAGCGGGGCAACGATATTTTTTAAGATGATGGTGGCTTTCTCTACCGTGTGAGTCTTGGAAAGAGGGATGTTTTGGAGGTCAGCCTCTTCCAAAAGCGCCAGAGAAAGCGCGGTTAAATCTTCCAGAGTGGCCGAATCTTTGGCTTTGAGATATAAAAAATCTGCGGTGAGGAGAGCCTCTTCCCCGTCTACATCGGCAAAAATATCTTCAAACAGAGGCAGTTCCGCCGTTTTCGGGGTGGCGTAAAAAGCCCCCATGAGGGATAAAGCCGGCTTGAAGTAAAGCAGGGTTTCGGTTGTGCTTAAAGCTTGTTGTTCAATCATCATTGGGATGGTCCTTAATGAAAGGGATAATGTTTTGGCGAATGTGCAAAAGCCGATTTTCCGCCTCAGAGAGGTAGTATGCCAGATACAAAAGGTGATTGGCGGCATAAACATCTGTCGGCTGAGCGTTCTTGATGAACAAAGGATCAAGCTTAACGGCCTTTTCCAAAAACTTTTGGGCGGAAGTGAGGTTTTCATATTGTTCGGTTTGCACAATCTGAGATTGGTAATCCTTTTCCAGTGCAGTGAGCATGTAATGCAAAGCGTATGCCGTCCCGGTGGTTTGGTAAAAAACATCATCGGCGCGATAGTCAAAAATATCTGTGCTGTGCTCCTGAATCTGTTTGTTCAACAGAGAGATTTTTTGTTCCAGTAAATTGATGACGGTATCCAGTAAGGCAGGCAGTTCTTCCGCAGACGGCGTTGATTTGTGGGTGTCGGATGCGGCAATGCGTGCCATGGCTTTGCGATATTGTTTGGCAGAGCCGGGGGAAAACTTATCTTCTGCCGTTTGAGAGAAAAGCCAGATATCCGGCGGATAATTTAACAGCGTTGTGGCCTCTTTAAGTGCAGGGTCGGCTTGCATCCGAGAGAGCTTCTTGGTGAAATAAGCCACGGTGTTTTTGCTCCCGATTTGGAAGTTGGGCAGATTATCCAACACGGCTGCCGGAAAGATGAGCGGTAGAGCCGGTGTCCAGGCTTGGTCATCCATTTGGGCTTTCAAAATATAGAGTAAAGTGGCGGTGGTGTGGCGGGGAGAGGCTTCCGTCTGTTGTACGGGGACGTCCAGCTTGTTATTGATTTTGGAGCTGACAGCCGCACCTAAGCCATAATAAAAAACAAGTATGCCCCCGATAATCAAACCAAACATTTTCCACCTGTCGGAAACCAAAGTCACAAAATTAAACAGGCGTTTTTTATATTTCCGCTTGCTCCGTGGGGAAGTGGCAATATGAAAATAACGAGGTGCTTTTTCTTTGGTTTGTTGATAAAAAGCCGTTACTTTTTCCCAGCCGGCTTTGATGAAAGCTTCTGTTTGGGTTTGTAGGCGGTTTGTCATGCTCTCTTTCTCCGTAAAAGCAGATTTTTGGTTAAGGCAATAATATCTAAGACGTTCTTTATTTTAGCGATAATCAGAAAAGTTGCAAGCCCTATTATGCCGTTGAGGCTTAATTTGAGCAATACGGCCCCCCAGCGATGTGACGTGATGGTGTAATTTAAGATGAGATTGCTTAAAAACAAGGCAACTGCCAAAACGATTGTGCAGAAAAAGATGTCTTTGATTTTTTGCTTTAACTCTGAGGAAAACTGCCAATATCCCCGCTTTTTTAAGCCGTGAATGTATTGGTACAGTGAAACAAAAGCCGCAATGGAGGTGGCTGTGGCAATGCCGACATGACCAAAAGGTTTCATCAAAATTAAGTTCATCACCAGATTGGCGGTAAAGACAACGGCACTGTATTTTACCGGTGTGACGGTATCTCCGCGGGCAAAGAAATTCGGCATGAGGGCCTTGACCATCACATAGCAGGGAAGTCCGACAGCATAGGCTTTGAGTGCCATGGCGGTGCGGTAAGTATCTTGGGCAGTGAATTTGCCGTGTTCAAATAATAATTCTACCAGCGAATCGGCAAGACAGATAAACAGAACAGCTGCCGGAAGCGACATAATCAGACCGTAGATGAGGGCTTTATCCTGTGTTTGGCGTGCGTCTTCAATCTCGTTGGCTTTCAGCTTTTTTGAGAGTAGCGGGAGCAGTGCAACGGAAATAGCCGCCCCGATAACCCCCAGCGGAAGCTGCTGTAAGCGGTTTGCATAATATAACCAGGAAACAGCACCGCCGGAAACCAGCGACACGAGAATCGTATCTACCACCATGTTGATTTGGTAAATGCCGGCGCCGACTACTCCGGGGGCAATGCGTTTGAACAGAGTGCGAATCTCTTTATCCTGTAAAAGTTCTTTGATTTTGAAGTCCGGCTTGATGCGAATCGCCTCGCGATTGAGGAAGTATTTGAGCCAGAAAACTTCAATGATGCCGGAAATCGTGATGCCCCAGGCCATACCGTAAACCGGCATATCCAACACGGCTACGGAGAATAAACCGGCGGCTATGATCCCTAAATTTAAGATAATCGGGGTGGAAGCCGTGGCGGCAAAGCGGTCAAAAGAATTTAAAATGCCGGCTTGGAAGGAAACAATGGAAATAAACAACAAAAACGGAAAAGTGATCCGGCAGAGCTCTATGGTGAGCTTGACTTTTTCGGCATCTTGGGCAAACCCCGGGGCGAGGACTTTGACAACCAGCGGCATGCAGAGTTCAAATAAAATCACAAACAACAACAGGATAAACGTGAGCAGAGAGACGGCTTTGGCGGCAAAAATGACGGATTTGTCTTTGCCGTTGGCAACCAATTTTGAGGAAAAAAGCGGCACAAAAGCAGAGGTAAACGCCCCTTCGGCAAATAAACTCCGAAACAAATTCGGTAGTTTGAAAGAAACCAAAAAAGCATCGGAGACCATGCCGGCCCCTAAAAAATTGGCAATAATCATATCCCGAACAAAACCGGTTAAGCGGCTTATCATTGTAAAACCGCCAAAAGTTGCAATAGACCTGACAAAAGACATAAATAAAGTTCCTAAAAAATTAAGCCGTTTAAATGATTTGTTAAGAAACATAGCATTTAATCTGTTAATAAAGGGCAAATAAAATATGCTTTATTGGGAAAAAAAGATAAAATTTTGCCATAACCCTGATTTAGGAGACGAAATATGAGCAAAACCGTCAGTAATTTGCTAAAAAAACAGCCGGATATTTCCGTTATTGTGTCTATGTATAACGAGGAGGAGAGCCTGGCTTCCTTTTTTGAGGCAATGGAAAAGGCTTTGAGTGAGCTGAAAAATTACACTTACGAGATTATTTGTATTGATGACGGTTCTAAAGATAAAACGTATGATCTTCTTAAAGAGTATGCGCAAAAAGATAAACGGATTAAGGTGATTAAGTTTTCCCGTAATTTCGGGAAGGAGTACGGCATGATGGTGGGGCTGCGTTTTGCCCGGGGGCGGTGTGCCGTGCCGATTGATGTGGATTTACAAGATCCGCCGGAGCTGATTAAACAGTTTGTTGAAAAGTGGGAAGAAGGGTATGATATGGTTTACGGAATCCGTAATGACAGAAAGAGTGATCCCTTTTGGAAGCGTTGGACGGCAAAACTGTTCTATAAATTTTATAACCTGATGACAAAGTCCCCTATCCCCTATAATGCCGGGGATTATCGCCTGTTGGACAGGAAAGTGATTGAGGCCATTTTGAGCCTGAAAGAACGTAATGTGTTTATGAAAGGTGTGTTTGGTTGGGTCGGCTTTAAGAGTGTGGGGATTAAATATAAACGCAATAAGCGGGCGCAAGGGGAGAGTAAGTGGAATTATTGGAAACTCTGGAACTTTGCACTGGACGGAATTACCGCCTCTACCACCTTGCCGTTGCGTATTTGGAGCTACTTAGGGACACTCTTGGCGGGGAGCGGTATGCTCTATGCCCTGTATATCATTTGCAGAACTATCCTGCATGGGACGGATGTTCCCGGCTACGCCTCTTTGTTGGTGTTTATTTTGGTGCTGGGGGGAATTCAGATGATTATCCTCGGGATTTTGGGGGAATATATCGGGAGAATCTTTATTGAGGTAAAACAAAGACCACTCTATGTGATTGAAGAAAAAGTGAATATTGATGACGAAAAAGCTTAGCACATATTTTTCAAAACAGATGATGATTACGCTGCTGTTCGGTTTTTCCAGCGGATTGCCGTTAGCCTTGGTGTTTGGGACACTTTCTCTGTGGTTGAAAGATTATAACGTGGCTTATAAAACCATTGGTGCGTTTTCCCTCCTGCGGTTGCCGTATTCCTTTAAATGGCTGTGGGCCCCGTTGGTGGAAACGGTCAATATCCCGCTGTTAGGACGTTTGGGAAAGCGGCGGAGTTGGGCCCTTTTGACGCAATTCGGGCTAATGGGGAGCTTGTTTGTTCTTTCTTCGCTGACACCGGAAAGTCATATTTTATACATGGCGGCGGCTGCGTTTGCGGTGAGTTTGTTTTCTGCAACACAGGATATTGTGTTAGATGCTTTTCGGGTGGAGTTGTTTAACAATAACGAAGAAAAAGAAGTGAACGGTGCAACGATTTATGTTTTGGGGTATCGCCTTGGGGTGGTGGTTTCCGGTGCGGGGGCTATCGGGCTGGCGGAAGTGCTGTCATGGAATACGGTTTATTTGATTAACGCGTTGTTGTTGCTTTACGGTATGCTGGCGGTGGTGTTGGCAAAAGAGCCGCAAGTTTCTAAACGGGCAGAACGGGTGAGGGAAAAATCTATCTGGCGGTATGCTCTGGTGGAGCCGTTTTCCGCTTTTATGAAAAAGCCGTATTGGGTGGTTGCTCTGGCGGTGGTGTTCTGCTATCGGTTGAGTGATGCTTATTTTGCCCCGATGGCGTATCCTTTTTATACGGAATTGGGGTTTTCCAAAACCGAGATTGCCTATATTTCCAAGCTCTACGGTATGGGGGCAACGATTATCGGCGGACTTTTGGGCGGTGTGGCATTGAACCGCTTGGGGATGATTAAGGGACTGTTGGTGTTTAGCGTGGTGCAGGGGCTGACGACGGCTTTATATATTCCGCTCTGCTATGTGGGGCATAATGTGTGGTTTTTGATGTTTACGATTGCGCTGGAAAATCTTTCTTCCGGTATGGCGACAACGGCAATTATTGCGTTTATGTCTATCTTGTGTGATAAAGGATATACCGCCACACAATATGCGTTGCTTTCTTCCTTACCGGGGTTGGCAAGAGATGTGTTTGCGGCGACTTCCGGCGAAGTGTTGGAAATGACTTCCTGGCCGATATTCTTCTTGATTAGTGCGCTTTTAACCTTGCCGGCGGTGGGGCTTTGCCTGTTTTTGTATCAAAAAAGAAAACTCTATGTAGAGGAGGCTTGAGTTTTTGTAAAAAAGAGTGTATGATAGGGAAAGTTTTTGAGAAAAGGGTTTTGAATGACAGATACGGATAATACACCTCAGGTTTCTGCAAATATTGATTTGGAGCATATTTCTTTTCATCCGGTGTCCAATGTTGAAGGGGAAGATGCCCCCGAGGGTGCCGTTGTGGAACAAAAAAAGAAAGAACGTTCTGAACGATTGGAAAAGCTGCGTGCCTATTACGGGGAGCTTGGGAGTATTCGTGATGCCATGGAAGAGGAACTGCAAAAAGCCCTTGAGGGGGAAACGAAAGAAGGAGAAATTGAGGATAAAATTTATAAATCTACCCATTCCCGTAAAGTGATTTTGGAAGAGATCAAAAAATATGACGGGGAGCACGGTAAGTCGCATGTGGCAGATGGGGAATATCACGTTGGGGAAGTTTTAGCCGGGGCGGATTATACCGGTGCAAATTTGGCTCATGCGGATTTTTCTGCGGCAAATTTACAAGATGCAGATTTGACGAATGCAAACCTTTCCGGGGCGGATTTTACCGGTGCGGATTTGAGCGGGGCAAATTTATCCGGTGCGGATTTGAGTGATGCTATTTTTGCCGGAGCCTCCTTGAAAGGGACCAATTTTACCGGTGCTAACATGGAAGGGGTTATCCTGCGAGATGCGGATATTGAAGATGCCATCTTGATGGATATCCGTATGGATGAGCTGGCTATTGAAGAATTGCAAGCACTGGTGGAGTATTTGGCGATTTATTATCCGCATAAACTGAATTTGTTGCGGATCAATCTTTCGCTATTGGATTTATCCCGTATTGATTTGCGCCAAGTGAACCTGCGTGGTGTGGATTTTACCGGGATGGATTTTACCGGTGTGAATATTATGGAGCTGGACTTGAGCGAGTGTATTATTACACCGGAACAGATTGCGCAAGCTTTGGGGCGTGTCCCGTCATTAGAGGAATTGCAAAAGATTTTGGCCCCGAAGAATAAGAAGAAAAAGAAGAAATTTTACATAGACTGGACAGAGTTTTTAAGCGACGGTCATTTTAAGGGCTGGACGGATTTAACTAAAAGTTATATCACAACGGAGCAGCTGGTTAAAGGGTTTTTGAAAGTTAAAAATGCTTTGACACACCATGCAGAAGAAAAAGATGAAGTGATTTTTGAAAAAGCACAGGAATTTTATGCCGAGCGTCTGGCTGAAGATCGCAAAGCCTATAACGAAGAGCAGAAGAAAAATATTGAAGAGCGTAAGCAAAAAATGTTAGAGGAACAACAGGCCGGCCATGAAAAAGCCACCAAAGGGGAACGGTATGTGCCGATAAAAGTGCATCTGGAAAGAGAATAAATTGCAATTTTAGGAAATTTTAAAGAAAAGCAGTCTATACCATAGGTATGGATTGTTTTTTTATGGAGTGATGTCATGTTTAAAAAAATAATGTTTTCTTTGGGAGTATTGATGATGGGAACGCTAAATTGTAAGGCAGTGGAAGTGCAACAGCTCCCCACACCGGATAAAAGTTCTGAACTGATGCAGTTGATTGATGCACGCCAATCGGCACGGGTATATTCTTCCAAACCGGTGAGCGAACAGACGTTGAGCGAAGTGCTCTGGGCGGCTTTCGGGGTTAATAAAAAAGGGACGCGGACGATCCCGACAGCACGGAATGAGCAAAATCTCAAAGTGTTTGTGATTTACAAAAATTCTATCTGGCAGTATGACGGAGAGGCCAATGCGCTGGTTAAAGTGAGCGATGAAGATGTGATGAACGCCATTGCTTTGCAGGATTTTGTGAAGAATGCGCCGGTTAATTTGATTTATACCGGTAGTGATGAAAAGTATTCCGCATTTCATGCCGGTTCTGCCGCACAGAATGTTTCGCTTTATGCAACACAAAAAGGGCTGAACAGCGTGGTGCGTGGGTATATCGATAAAGGCGAACTGAAAGATAAGCTGCATCTGGAAAGCGATGAATTTGTGATTATGAACCAGGTTATCGGTTATCCGGAGAGCTAGAAAAAATCTTTAAAAGCTGTAAAAAAGTTCTTGCCAAAGCCGAAAAAAGGTTATAGAAGGTTTTGGCAATGGACAGATGACCGAGAGGCCGAAGGTGCACGATTGGAAATCGTGTGTACCCCCAAAGGGTACCGTGGGTTCGAATCCCACTCTGTCCGCCAGGTTATTAAAAGAGGGACGAATGTTCCTCTTTTTTTGTTT
>CAYPIZ010000005.1:0-19572 GCA_964410935.1 uncultured Acetobacter sp.
TGGTCTGTACTGCTTTGGCGCAAATGACAATGCGTAATGGCAATGGCCAGAGCGTCCGAGGCATCATTGTTCTTCGGATGACACCCGGGGAGTAAAACTTTCACCATCGTTTCCACCTGTGTTTTATCCGCTTTTCCCACACCGGTGAGGGCCTTTTTAATTTTAGTCGGCTCATACTCAAACAGCGGGATGGAATAAAGCGACGGCATCAAAAAAACCACCCCTCTTGCCATACTTAATTTTAATGATGTCTCCGGATTGGAATTCAAAAAAGTGATCTCTATAGAGGCCTCATCCGGTTTATAAAGCTCTATTACATGGCTTAACTCTTCATAAATGGTTCGCAATCTGGCGGAAAGCGGTAATTTGGGAGAAGTTGCAATAAAACCGTCTGCCACATAGGACAGACGGTTTCCATTCATTTCTATTACGCCCCAACCGGTGGATGATATGCTCGGGTCAAGACCTAATATGCGCATATTATTCAGCCTCAAGCTCTGCCATCACGTTTTCTGCAATGTCGGCATTGTGGTAAACGTGCTGAACATCCTCATCTTCTTCTAAGGCATCAATAAATTCCAAAAACTTCTTGGCTGTTTCCAGATCCGTAATTTCTGTCTTAACGGTCGGCTTCCAATCCAGACGGGAAGCAGACGGCGTGCCGAACTTCTTTTCCAAAGCCTCGGTTACGGAAGACAAATCATCCGGAAGTGTTTCAATGGCGTGAATCTCGTCCTCGGAAACAACTTCATTGGCACCGGCCTCTAAAGCTTCTTCAAACATTTTATCGGCATCTGCCACAGCAAGAGGATATTCAATATACCCGATACGTTCAAAGTTGAAAGAAACAGAGCCTGTTTCACCCATTGTACCACCGCGCTTGCCGAAGATAGAACGAACATTACTTGCCGTACGATTTTTGTTATCGGTTAAGGCTTCTACAATCACGGCAACTTTGTTGGGTGAAAAACCTTCATAACGCATAGTTGTGAAATCTGCACCACCGGCAACCTGCGTGGCCTTGGCAATAGCACGTTCAATATTATCTTTAGGCATACTTTCTGCACGGGCAGCCTGAATGGCCAATCTCAAACGAGGGTTTTTATCCGGCTCCGGCAGACCGCTTTTGGCGGCAACGGTAATTTCACGCGCCAGTTTAGCAAATACTCTGGCTTTTTTAGCATCTTGTGCACCTTTGCGGTACATAATGTTTTTAAATTGGGAGTGTCCTGACATTTAGCATCTCCAAAAAATAAGTTAATGTTTTTTCTTTTTGTATAAAACCTTGCTCAAAATAGCGCAAGTATTTTTTTACGTTCGGTTTATGAATTTGTTTCAGAAAGCAACTTGGTATCTTCTAACAAAAAGGCCGGGGCTTTCTTGCCGAAAATCTTGTACCTTTTGGCCAGTTCCAAAGCTTTTTTATCCATCTGTTGCACATCGGAAAAGCTTTTACGCCCTTCTTTGCGTTTTATCTTTGGCTCCGGTGCATTCTTTGGTTCCGGAAGTTTAGGTTCATTTTGATTTACTTCGGCAACTTCCTGCTCCTTTTTCTTATCTATTTTGATTTCTGCCGGCGTTTTCAAAATCTTATCCAAAGTATCCTGCGTTTCCTTAGAACGGCGGTTAGTAAAGACAATATTCTGCTTATCTGCCGGAAGCTTTTCCAAAATATCATCCAAGTTTTTAAGCTGGCGATTCTTTTTTATCAGATTGATATCATCCACAACCAAAATATTGATACCGGAAACGTCAATTCCACCATCGGAAATATTTTCCAACAATAAATCCGGGGCACCGATAATCACATTGGCCTCGGCGTTGATATTTTCCGCACTGGCAGCACTTTCGTGATACTTATTGAAGATGGCAAATTTATCTGAAATATTGACGGCCTCTTTAGAATCCGGCGCGATAATCAAAATGTTTTGCCCTTCTTGCTTGGAAATAATATCTATCAGCGGGAATATATATGAACAGGTCTTACCACAAGCAGCCGGCGCTATCGTAAAAACATCTTTTCCGGCTAAAATGGACGGGATAACATCCTTTTGAACAGTTGTCGGCTCTTGATAGCCGAGGTCCTCAATTGCTTGCAAAGTTTGATCACTCAGCCCTAAATCTTTAAAACTCATTGTTTCGTCCTACTATTATTGTAATTTTAGTATGGATAGTATAACTTTATTTAAGAGAGTCAAGAACTATGTCATTTTAATGCCGGCTCTCTCTTACGGAGATTTTTAGCGAAACTTTTTGACGCTGTTTGCAATGCGCATCAAGGCAAATTCGGCATCAGCTTCGCCCGGGATGTCCGTTGTTTTGCACTCACGCTCCGTTTGATAAAGAAAAGTCAGCACATTCAACAGGCGACTCCGTGTCCAAACTTTTAACTGCGATAAAAAGTTTGCTTTGCGATAGAAAATTAACGGTGGTCTTATGCCCAAAATAACCTTCTCTGCACTATCGCCCTTTTCCATTTTGACCACACAGTCCAACAACTTCATGAAATGGTAGCTAACACTTCGCACAATCGTTACAGGATTTTCCCCTTCAAAAATCAGCCTATCGTATGCGGACAGAGCCTTTTCCGTCTGCCCGGAAGCAACAAAGTAGCAAAGATCTTCCTGAGAAGAAGCCGATGTATCACTGATTGCCGTTAAAACATCTTCTACCAAAATACTTTTGCGACTCCCCATGTAGGTGATGAGTTTTTCCAGCTCATTCATACTGATTTTGCGATCGTTGGATAGACGCGTGCACAGGAGCTGAAAAGCCGTGTTATCTATACTAAAGCCATGCTGAGCCATAAACTTTGATGTCAGAGAAGATATGTCTTCATCCCGATCATCATAACAACCAATGCCATAAAAACTTGCTTCATCTTTAGCCATAACGGCAAGCGAATCTTTTGTCTTAAGCGAATCGGACGTAATGACCAGAAGACTGTCAGAAGAACTGTTTTTCAAGAGTTCCTGCAAAGTTTTAGTCAACAAATTGGTTGCATCTTTGATGACAACAACACGTCTCCCCCCCATGAGAGATTGGGCATTATACTCTGCATACAAAGCGCCGACATCCGCCGTAATATCGCTCATATTCAAGTAGCTCACATGAAAAGCATCATAAATATCCGGAGAGATAGCTTTTATAAACCGTTGCGATAAGGAAGATACCATGCCTTCATTACTGCCGTAAATAACAACTCCGCGTATTTGTGGCGGTAATGATTTTAAAATACCATCCACCTGATCCGGTTTAATATTCATCAGGATTTCCCCTCTTGGTCTGCAAGGAGTGGAAATAAGCCCCAAGCCTTAGAGAAATATCGTTTGCAATAATTTTAGCCGCGTTCTTTTCTATTTTCTTCTGTGCGAAAGTTGTGGAATACGGATCCCGTAAAATATCATACCCTAAATAGGCCACGCTGTCCCCTTTTATAAGAGGTTCGTGTTCTTTATTTTTAAGAACATAGTAAACCGTGTAAATCACCTTTTTACGGGTAGCCGTGATATCATTTCTTAAAGCCTGATCAATTTCCTGCTTTTTAATATCGGTAACTTTTAGATAGTATTTTGGTGATTTAGGCTGTCCTTTCGGTGTTAACTTATCCAACAAATCATTCCTGATCAGCTGCCCCAAGCGCTCTTGTATCAACTCTACTTTGACGCTAGCCATTTCATTCTTGATGCCGGTATCAAATTCGTTATCATAATACCACTCAGAAGATGACTTTTTTTCAACGTAAAGCGGTTCAAATCCGCAAGCGGATATCAACGCTACTAAACCTATAAAGGCGATATTTCTTTTGCTACAAAACAATGTTTACAATCCTATTTGCTACAACAATTATCTTTTTAGGCTCTACGCCGTTCAGCTGTTTGGCAACGTTATCCAAAGATGTTGCTTTGGCAATAACGGTTTCTTTATCCGTATCGCGTTCAACCTCTATGGTACCACGCATTTTACCGTTAATCTGTACAGCAATGGTAACAGTGTTGTCTTTAGCCAGTTCGGCATTGCCTTTTGGCCAAGATTCCGTCACAATGAGCGTTGTATTGCCCAATCTAGCCCACATTTCTTCAGCCAAGTGCGGTGCAAACGGAGCAATCAACTTCAGCAAGACAACGTACATTTCTTCCGGAATTTCAGCCAGACTACTCATATAGTTGACATACGTCATGAGAGAAGAAACAGCCGTGTTAAACTTCATCTGATCAATACGTTCTGTTACTTCCAGAATGGTTTTATGCATTATCTGTAAATCTTTAGCAGATGCTGTTGCTTTACCAACCTTACCGAATAAGCTATATATTTTACCGACAAAACGATATACACCGTTCAAACTCTCATCAGACCACATTGCCGTTTGATCAAATGGGCCGATAAACATTTCGTACATACGGAAGGCATCTGCACCGTAACTATCAACCATTTCATCCGGATTAACAACATTGCCGCGAGATTTTGACATTTTCTCACCGTTCTCTGCCAAAATCATCCCGTGAGAAGTACGTTTATTATAAGGCTCCGATGTTGGAACGCAACCGCAATCATATAAAAACTTATGCCAAAAACGAGAATATAACAAGTGCAACGTGGTATGTTCCATACCGCCATTATACCAATCCACATTCATCCAATAGTCCAGGGCTTCTTTAGAGGCAAATTCTTTATCATTGTGAGGATCACAATATCTTAAGAAGTACCAAGAAGACCCTGCCCACTGCGGCATAACATCCGTTTCACGTCTGGCTTTTCCACCGCATTTCGGACAAGTTGTATTCACCCAGTCAGTTGCTTTGGCCAATGGCGAATCGCCCTCATCATTCGGCAGATAATCTTGAATTTCAGGCAGCGTTAACGGAAGCTCACTTTCCGGAATCGGTTGCCATCCACAATGTTCGCAATATACCATAGGAATCGGTTCTCCCCAATAACGTTGACGAGAGAATACCCAATCACGGAGCTTAAAGTTAACCTTAGAATCGCCAAAACCATTTTTATGAGCAAAATCTATAGCTGCTTTAATTCCATCTTCTTTGCCCATTCCGTTCAAAAAGCCGGAATTAATATGCGGACCGTCTTCTTCATAAGCTTTTTCAGAAATATCTCCACCTTCTAAAACCTGAATGATTGGCAAGTCGAAAACTTTGGCAAAATCATAGTCTCGCTGATCATGTGCAGGAACCGCCATAATAGCCCCTGTTCCATACCCTGTTAACACATAATCAGATATAAAGATTGGGATAAGATTACCGTTAAACGGGTTCTTTGCTTTGATTCCTTTAAGTTCCACGCCTGTTTTAGAGTCATTAGCGGTACGCTGTAAATCCGATTTTTTAGCAGCTTCGGCCACATAAGCATTAACGTCTGCTTTATTTTCGAACTTGTCATTCAATTCTTTCACGTAGGCATGCTCAGGAGCCATAACCATATAAGTTACCCCAAATGCGGTATCCGGACGGGTGGTAAACACACGCAATTTGCGGTTTAACAAAGCGCCGTTATTATCCGTAATTTCAAAGTCCAATTCCGCACCGTGAGACCGACCAATCCAGTTAATCTGCTGTGTCTTTACCCTATCTATAAAGTCTACATTTTGTAAATCATCAATTAACCTATCGGCATACTTTGTAATGGCAATCATCCATTGCTCTTTATCTTTACGAACAACCTCTGCACCACAGCGTTCACAATGTCCGTTGACAACTTCTTCATTTGCAAGACCTGTTTTACAAGACGGACACCAGTTAATCGCGGCCTTAGTCTTATAGGCAAGTCCCTTTTCGTAAAACTTTAAGAACATCCATTGTGTCCATTTGTAATATTCCGGATCGCAGGTATTGAAACATCTATTCCAATCAAATGAAAAACCTATTGATTTTAATTGTCTCGTGAAATTTGCAATATTCTCTTTTGTGGAAATCGCCGGATGAATTCCTGTTTTAATAGCATAATTTTCAGCTGGCAGTCCAAAAGCATCAAACCCCATAGGATACAATACATTATATCCTTCCATACGTTTTTTGCGAGCAATAACATCTAAAGCAGTATAAGAGCGAGGATGTCCGACATGCAATCCCGCACCAGAAGGATAAGGAAATTCCACCAGGACATAGAATTTTTCTTTATTTTTATCTATTTCAACCTTATAAGCTTTTTCTTCCTCCCAAATTTTTTGCCACTTTGCTTCTATCGTTTTGAAATTATATCGTTCTTCAGTAGCCCAATCTTTTTGCCATTCTGCAAAGGTTGCTTTACCGTTATATCTGGCATTTCCACACATTACATTAATCCTTATTATACAATTTTCTTAAAAAGTTGGCATCAGATTAGCATATTGAAAAAAAATTACAACGTTATTTTATTTTTTTTAAGAGAGAGTTTTCGTATTTAGATATTTCCCGTTTAAACCAGTATGTTCTGCATAGCCGCTCATTTTACCTATTTTTAACATTTGTTTTTATAGACTTTGGATGTAACATTCCGTGTTATTTTGAAATTAAATAGAGGAGTTTTTCATGACTAATAAAGCAATACTATTAACAAGTGCTGCGACTTTTCTTTTCGCCACACAGGTGATGGCAGCAGATTTAACAAACCCCTTTTATGTTCCATCTCAAGGGCAGTTAGTTTCCACCACAACCGGAGGATACTACCGAACCAAAGGTGAAAATAAAAGCATTGCTGAGGGATATTATTTAGCCGAAAATTTAGAATATGGCATTACCGATTCTTTCAGTATTAACGGCACATTAGCAAACATGTTTGATACGGGAAAAGACTACAATAATGATCACAACTTTACTTATCAAGTAGGAGCTACATATAATACATCTTGCAATAATATTTTATTTCAGGCATCGGCTTCTTATTTAACATTAGATAGGCAAGATTTTTATGGTAGTGAGGCTTATGGTAATTGGTACAAAGAGATTTCAGGTGAAATTTCGTTAGGATATAACTTAGGAAATGGATTAACACCTTATATAAGTTATGAACTAAGCACAATGATTGACCATAGTGACCGAACCCTAGAACAGTCTTCCAAGATAGGTATTCATAAATATTCCGGAAAATATGCTTTGGATTTGGGCCTTCGTTATGACTTTGAAACGGAAGGTAGCAATAAAAATGATTTATCGTTAGAAGCTGCGACGGATTATTATCTAAAAGATAATGTTGCTCTTGGAATCTATGGCGCATATTATCTTGATGGCTCATCGAGTAGAGCTATTGATTATGCCTATGATGCAGGAATCCGTTTAAAGGTGGCATTTTAATTATTTTTCATCACAAAGAAAGGGGAAAGTTCTCATCTTTCCTCTTTTTTGTATGTCGACTTTCCACTATTTAGTGGCAGAAAGTTTATGTGTAGCATTTTGCTCATTTGCAACAACTCGATCTTTCAATTTTTCGAGAAACCAGTCCATATTTTCATTATTTTCTTTTATCATAGTGTAAAATCTTTTGCGATATTCGATTACCATACTTACATTGGCAATTTCCACATCCACGGCTTGAATCTGATTATTACTTCCTCGAATCAATTTAAACTTTACAGGAAAATTTTTAACTTCAGCTCCTTTTATTATTTCCTTGGCATCAATATGACATAACACTGTGGTAAACCTAGGATGTTCTATAATTTCATCAACGCTATAGTTTACTTTAGAAACATCAAAATTCAAATTAACTTGCTTATACAAACTTAAAATGTAACGATGAAACAGATAAGTATATTGTTTTTGCTGTACAGAAGTCATCTTTTTTGCATATTTTCCAACAACAAACTTTCCCACATACTCTACATTAACATCTGTGCTAATCATTTTATCCAATTTTGCATATTTTGTTGCTAAATCAGTTTCTGCAAGTACGCTTAACAGCTCTTTTCCCTTACTATTTGCCCATAATCTGGCGTCAGTACTGTTAATAGCAACTGCCGCCTGCAAATTTCCGGCAAAGAACATTCCTAAAACCACTAACTTTAATACTTTAAACATAGTCTCAAATTCCTTCAACTTCTTGGGATTTTAGCATAAAATATTTAACAAACTATAAACTATTTTAAAATGACAAGATTTGCAAATGGGGTCTCTTCGTATAACCGGGATAAAATCTTTGGGGACAGAACTTGTATAAATTTTTTCTCCCCATATAATCTGTAGGATAATAAATCTACATAATTTTCTGTATAAACAAATTTAGGACGATATTGCAAAATGAGAGCATTTATATCCATTTTTACGTCTATTCCGTATTCCTTTTCCATAACCGGCAATAACATATCCAGACCGAACCAATAATAGCTTACATCTTTACGATAGACGTTAAAATTCATATCATATCCATTCATCAGATATTCCGTTGCATCTGTATTTTGGTGTACATATTGGGCTAAGCGATAATGTTTATAGCTATTATGTATTTCGGAAACAGCATCTGTTTTATTAAAAATATGTCCCAAATTTAAAAATAAGAATAAAATCAGTATGATTTGAAAAATTTTATAGTTATTCCCTCCCCATTGAATTAGTGGTACAATACAAATTGCCCCTAAGTATGTTAACAATGTATAATAGTTTGGATGTGGCGCAAAATATAATGCTCTCATAAAGAACTCTGCCACATAAATTATTGCTAACATTCTGAAAAATACATTTTCTTTTTTAAAAAAGAAAATCGCTGAAATCAGTGCAATACCATAAATTCCAACAAATATATTAGAATACCAAAAAGCCCCACGCTCAAACCCCCTTACCAAGGCTTGATTAAAAACCAAGTTAAGTTCTAAATAATCCAGTAATGCCCCTTTTTGATAGAGATAAAAAAAGAACATTGCTAAGCCTAGTAGAGCGCATCCTGCTGCAATAAAAACAGATTTCAATTTCACGTATTTTTGATAGATGAGAACAAGCAAAATGCCTTCTATCACCACTAATTGTAATGCTATTTTTTGTAAAAAAAGAAACGAAAGCGCAAATGAAACAAAAGAAAATATTAAATTTTTTTGCATGGATATCTTGAGTGCTAAACATAAATAATAAACACCTGCCATAAAAAATAAATTCATAAAATTATCGGGGCGAAACTGGTAAAAATTATAAAATGTAATTAAATTACATAGGCTCAATGCAACTGAAATCAGCGCCCCCTTTTTGCCACTTATCAGTATGCTTATGTTATATACATAGTACAGCGTCAATAAAGAAATTAAAAAGCTTATAACTCGCATTACATAGAAGATTTTAAGATTGTCATAAAAAAGACTGACTATCGGTGCGCTAATATACCAAAGCAAAGGATTATGATGCTCAAAGAAATCTCTATAAGGAACTTTTCCAATACTCACTAACCAAGAAGCATGTAGATGTTCAAATTCATCCACAATTTGAAAGCCACAAAATATCATAGCATAACAAATGGCAAGTAGGGAAACTATTAAAAAAAGCTTTAGAACACGCACAAAGGAGGCTTCATTAAAATACGCAAACTGCTTTATGATACTTTTCCCCACCGCCAACATTATTATGCCGCTTTTTTCTCTTCATGATAATCAGAATCTGTGTTAACAGACCAGATTTCTTCTCTATTCTGACATTCTCCCAAAATATAATCTACAGTTTTCATTGCTGCTAGGGTAGAGTGATCCATATTATTATAACGATGCATTCCGTTACGCCCCACCAAATAAAGATTTGAAATATCATTCACATAATCTTTAATCTCAGAAAATTTATCATATGTTCCAAAATATGCTGGATATGCTTTTTTTACGCGATGGGTGTAAGCATCAACGACGTCTTTTCTATCGAAAATACCTATCTTATCAGCTTCCGTGACAGCAAATTCTATAAAAGATTTATCATCGTCTGTCCAAATTTTATCTTGCTCATTACAAAAATATTCTAATCCTATCCATACTTTGTTTTTAAAATCATCCACCAAGTAAGGACTCCAATTATTGAACACCTGAATACGACCTAATTTGACTTCTCGTTCTTGAACATAAATCCAAGTATCTGGAACTATATTATTAATCGTCTTAATTGTGGTTGTATTTTTTAATTTAAGTTTATCTAATAAAACTCCAACAACTCTAAAATCTCGATACATAAGTCCTTGAGCAATATTCATTACATTAAGAGGAACATCATTCATGGCTGCAACTAAATCTTTGACAGGCATAGTAGAAATAAAAATATCTCCCTCATATGTATGATTGTTTCCTTCAGCATCCGTTGTTTCAACCGCGATTATTTTTTGATCTTTTTTTATAACCCTGGTTACTTTTTGTTGAAAAACAATCTCACCACCTTTTTCAATAACCTGTTCTGCCACACTTTGCCACATATGTCCCGGACCGAATTTGGGATAGAAGAAACTTTCAATAAAGCTTGTTTCCAAAGCTTCCTTTTTCTTACCTCCTAAATTTTCAACCATCTGTTTGAGCACTTTTAGAATAGAAATCCCTTTAATTCTCTGTGCCCCCCATTCTGCAGAAATTTTTGAACATTCTATTCCCCATAACTTTTCTGTGTAGTCTTTAAAGAAAGTTAGATAAAGTTCTTTACCAAAACGGTTTATCATAAAATCTTGTAAGGATTTTTCGTCTTTAATAGGAAAAGCAAGAGCTTTCAGATAAGAACAACCTATTTTAAACATTCTCCATAAACCCAAACCTCTAATTGTATCCATATTCAGACTAACCGGATAGCTAAAGAAGGTTTTGAGGTAAAAAATACGAGAAAGTCTATGCCTTTTTAGCATGACTTTATCTGTTCTTTCAGGGTCTGGCGCATTTTTTTCCGTCGACAACTCAACTTCCCTATTTAGGATGATATCATCTTTAGAGGGAGAGCCTTGTAACGGAAGAATATCTAACCACCACTTCATAACTCTATCTGATTTTGAAAAAAAGCGGTGTCCCCCCATATCTATTTTATTATTTTTGTAATCCAGTGTTGCACTAATACCACCAACGAAATCATTTTCCTCTAAAATAACCGGTTGTATATCAGAACGTTTCAACAACTCATAAGCTGCTGTCAATCCTGCAGGCCCTGCGCCAATGATAATCGCCTTTTTTCCCATAATTACCTCTCTAAAATATTGTCTATGTATTTACTGTACTAAAAATAAAAAGTTTTTCAATGTTTATCCTTAATATGTGAATATCCCATATTCATAGATAGTTCCATCATTTTTTCTGTTCAAAAACACCCTGTATATTTTGTTGCCAATAATGTAATTCTCCACCCATTTGTTGAATAGCCTTCCAATAGCTCCGAGCTTTATTGAGTGAAGTTTCATCATTTCCATCAAAAATATTAAGTACCCGATTATATTGATTTATATCTTCTACATTTATTTGAGCACCATCTGCTAAAATTAAAAGTTTAGCATTATTTTTATTTTCTTTATCTGCCGAAATATAAATCGGTTGATCTTCTGAAAAACCATCCTTATGGCATCCATGCGGTAAAAAAGACTCCTCGGCATAAGTCCATAAAAGAGAATTTATAAAATCTATACGCTCTTCTGTTCCCAGAAAAATATGAACATGCATCCCAGTCTGGTAAGCTTTTTCACATAACTTAGGTAACACCTGATCTAAAGAAGTTGTTTGTAAATGGTAAAAATCAACTCTAGTCATTTTCTTTGTTCACCTCCACAGTAACATAAAATGCATTGTCTTTGCCTTGAATTAAAAGTGATAACGGACGATAATTGTCTACAATAGCATTCTGTAAACTTTCTAACAAATTATCCGCACTATATACGTCAGTCCTATCAGCTTCCAAAATAATATCACCTTCTTCAACACCTTTTTCTGACAAGGGGGACTTCTTATCAATCTTTGTAATTATCAAACCCCGTGTTTCCGCTTCAGTAACAACGATGTTAAGTTCAGAGATATAAACAGAATTTCCGTTTGCCAGTTCTTGATGATAATATTGGTTACTTTCAGCAAGTGCCTCATTGGTAATTTTTTTTAGTTGTTCCACTGGCATTTCTTGTACTCGAATAACATTTCTTATTTCTTCTCCCAAGCTTATGGTCTTTAAGCGGAGTGCCTGCCCTGGCTCCATTATTTCGGTAAATTGCTTAAATTCCCCCAAATCGGTAGCTTTTTTATCATTGTAAGAGATAATCACATCACCAACGCGTAACCCTTCTTTATATGCATTTGAGTTTTCATTAATTTCAGTTATCACAAAACCGGATTTTTCCGTATACTGGTCCATTCCATACGCGACACTCATTCCAATCCAGCCACGTTGAACTTTTCCATTATTTATTAGCTGATTAACTATCCAATTTGCCGTGTTTGACGGTATAGAAAAGCCAATTCCATTAGTTCCTTTCATTCTTAAAATAACAGCATTTACCCCTATAACCTCACCATCGAGATTAAACATCGGTCCTCCTGAGTTTCCCTGATTAATAGGAGCATCGGTCTGTATATACTGTTGCTCACTCTCCCCAATGTTACGGGATTTTGCAGAAATTATTCCTTGAGAAACGCTTATTCCTAAACCATAAGGATTACCAAACACCAAAATTTTATCCCCAACACGGGATTTATTTGCATCCCCAAAGACAACTGCTTTAAAAGTGCCCTTATCAGAATTTTTAATTTTAAGGACAGCTAAATCACTTGCTTTATCCACTCCTATTATTTCAGCTTCATAATCTTTACCATTTTCGGTAAGAACTGAGATTTTTTTCGCTTTATCTATTACATGAAAGTTAGTGAGAACATAGCCGTCTTGTCTTACAAAAAAACCAGATCCTAAACTTTCCCTTCCGCTTAGCTCTGCATTAAGCATTAAGTTATCTACATTTTCCATACTTTCAACAGTATTTTTCTCTGTATAAACATTAACAACTGAAGGCATTAAAGTTTCAACCAAATCAGCATAGCCTTCTTCGGCTTTAAGTTGTGATGACAACATACAGATTAAACAAGTCAAAAATAGAATACGCATATATTTCCTTATCGCAAAGATTTACCGAAATAAGAGAAAAATTCACCTTCTGGAGATAAAATCAATGAAGTTTCTTCATCCAGCGAATTACGATATGCTTCTAAAGAACGATAAAAAGCATAGAAATCAGGATCTGCATTACTTGCTCTATTCCAAATTTCCGTTGCAGCCTTATCTCCTTCACCTTTTAGGAGTTGTGCTTCCTTTTCAGCCTCAGCAATTGTCACTGTTGCAATTTTATCTGCCTTTGCACGAATTTTTTGTGCTTCTCTTTTACCATCTGCTCTGTAACCTGCTGCTTCACGAATCCGTTCAGTTTTCATTCGTTCATTAATAGCTTGGGACAACTGTACAGGTAGATCGGCTCTCCGGATACGAACATCAGCCACTTCGACTCCGATTTGTTCAGCATCTTTCTTTACAGCTTCGCTGATACGATGCATAATTTCTGTTCTTTTTTCAGAAAGCAATTCTTTTAATGTAAATGTTGCTAATACGTTTCTAGCCGATGAATTAACTATCTCCTTTAGGCGATTTTGAGCTTGATATTCATCATGCACTGTCTTATAAAAAATTAACGGTTCAACAATGCGATAACGGGAAAAAGTATCCACATCAAGACGTTTTTTATCTTTTAAAACGACCTCTTGAGCAGGAGGATCCAAGTTTAACAAACGCTTATCATAAAAAACAACATTTTGAATAAATGGAAGTTTGAATTTCAAACCGGCACTTTTCTCCACACGAATCGGCTCTCCAAACTGCAATACGATTGCCTGTTCCGGTTGTTGTACAATATACAGAGTTTGCATTCCGACCACTAAGATTAACAGACAGAAGCCAATTACAATATAATTTATTTTTTTCTGCATTTTACATTCTCCATATTACTTTAACGGCAAAATCGGCATTATATTAGAACTTTTATTTCCGGGCTCCATGACAACTAGCTTAGATTTTCTAAGCACTTCTTCCATTGTTTCCAAATAAAGTCTTTTAGCTGTCACAATTTTACCGTTTTTATAGGCATTGTAGACCAATGCAAAGCGCTCAGCCTCACCATTTGCTTTATTTATAGCAGCTTCTTTATAAGCCTCCGCCTCCTGTTTTCTCTTAATAGCTTCACCTTGTGCTGTCGGAACAACCTCATTAGCATAGGCCTCGGCTTCATTTTTATATCGTTCAGCATCCGTTTTGGCCTTTTGAACTTCATTAAATGCTTCTACAACTTGAGTTGGAGGATCGGCTTTTTGCAATTTAACACGAACAACATTTACCCCCGTTTTAAAATCCTTGAGTAAATTTTCCAATTCTCTTTTAGTATCTTCCTCTATTTTTTTACGATCTCCTGTTATAACATCTTCCATTTTTGACTGACCAATAATTTCACGAAGAACAGATTGTGCTGCCACTTTAACAGTGAGTTCTGGCGTACGAGTTTCAAACAAAAAATCTTTGGCATTTCCAACATTCCAAACAACTGTTAAATTTATATCAACAATATTTTCATCTCCCGTCAGCATATGACTTTCTGTAAATTCGTTTAGCGTATTACGTTCATTTTCCGAAACACCAAGATTTATACTACGCTCTTTACTTACATCAACTATATAAGCCGTTTCAAAAGGATATGGCAGATGGTAATGCAGACCCGCTTCTGTCGTTTCAATATATTTCCCTAAACGAAGAACCACACCTTGTTCACTTGGTTGTACCTGATAGAATCCGGAAAGTAACCATAGCACCAAAACAATTGCAGCAATTATTTTATAAAAGCCACCAAAATTATCTTGTGAGTTCTGCATCTGAGTAATTTTTGCCGTAAAATCACCAATTTTACTTTTTTTAGGAAGTATATCCTCCACGGAATCCCATGGATTTGCATCATTTAACAGAGTATTTTTTTTCAAATTTTCCGAAGCACACTTGAAAGTCATTTATTTATCACCTTATCTTTACATAAACTGAAATTTTATAGTAGAAAAAATAATATAGAACTTGTATAAAAACAATATAAAAAAACTATATCCACATTGAGAAAGGTTCCAAAAGTCATGTTCATAAATAGTGACATTGTATATAAATATTTTAGTAAAGAAGAAGTTGCATCGATTAAAGAACTGGGAAACCGCCTCATTATTACCTTACACTGCGTTGAGGATGTTTCAAAATCAAACATATTAAAAGAGGAGTTAAGTACACTCTATCCAACCAAAAAAATTAATATTATATTTGTGCAATCCAAAACAGAACCCAGAGAAGACTCTGAAAAATGGAAAATTAACGGAGTTAAAAATATTATTGCCATAGCATCAGGAAAAGGTGGCGTTGGAAAATCAACCACAGCCGTCAATCTTGCGCTGTCTTTGGCAAATCTTGGTTTGAAAGTCGCTTTATTTGATGCAGATATTTACGGGCCATCTATTCCGACCATGCTAGGTTACAATGATATTTCTCCAACATCGTATGACGGGGAACATTTTGAACCGTTCATGGAAGGTGGTATACAGTCCATGTCTATAGGCAGTATGGTTTCAAAGGATACAGCTCTAATTTGGAGAGGAGCAAAAGCTTGTGGCGCCATTCAGCAACTTCTAACACAGACTACATGGAAAGATGTTGATGTCATGGTGATTGACATGCCGCCCGGTACTGGGGATATCCAAATTACACTATCTCAAAAAATTGATTTTAAAGGAGCAATTATTGTTTCAACACCTCAAGACATTGCCCTAATTGATGCCATTAAAGGAATTTCTTTGTTTAAGCGAATCGGCATTTCCATTTTGGGTATTATTGAAAACATGAGTTATTATATATGTGAGGAGTGTGGGCATCGGGCTGATATTTTTGGTCATGCCGGGGCAGAGAAGACTGCACAACAATATAATATAGATTTTTTAGGTGAAATTCCCCTTCATTATGATATTCGTCTTAATGCCGATGCTGGGACTCCTATTGTGCAAGTTGCACCCGACAGCCCTCATGCAAAAGCTTACGAGGCCATTGCGAAGAAGGTCGCCAAGAAATTAAAATAACAGTATTGCAATAAAAAATGTGTTATTTATTACATTTATAGAATTCTTTTCGGTGTTTACGCCCCATTCCCCAAAGATTTCCTAAACCGTTTATGGGCTGAATAACATATTGCGACTTAAAATTAAAATCTCTACTCAAAAACAAAGAGGTGGTTTTGGTATAGTTATTCATCGGGCAAAAACCATAAAAATCTATTTGTATCAGATTTTTTTCTTTCAGTTTTGCTATAGCATTAACATATTCCTGTGATGTATTAACACGATCACTATCATCTAAGATAATCATACCACCGGTATTGAGCGCTTCAAGAGCTGTGGCTGCGCATTCTGCCCTACGTTTACCATCAACCACAATTACATCATATTTTTTATCTTCTTCAAGAATAGCTTTTTCATACGCTATTCCTTCGTCTCGCCAACGAATGTCTAAATTATCTTTATGAAATTCCTGTTGCCATTTTTGAAACCAATTCGGATTATCTTCTATACTGGTAACTTTTTTTGCACGGTCGGCCCAAAAGAGTGAAGAGTTTCCACACCCGAACTCAAAGATTTCTTTATCGGTATAATCCAGCTGTGACAGATATTCAATAGCCGGGTATGTATACCATGGGATAGGATGCCCGTCTTTATCGACACAGACCTTTTCATCTATCGTGCGTTCTATGGCAAACTCTTTCTGCCACATTTCGATAAATTTTAAGAATTTTTCACTATACATTTGTCAATATCATCTAAAGGCGCCGAAACCGACGCCTTAAAAATTAAGATTACTTTTTTCCCGTTTTTACGTAAGCAATTGCCGAATGTTCCTCACAGTAGGTCTGCCCTGTTTTTATGCGCTTACCACAAAAACAAAAATCATCATCACGAGGATCCCCCAGAGGCCAACGGCAGGTATGATTATCCAATTTCACCAAAGGAATATTCAGTTCTTCAACATTTTCATCTACCGTTTTTGAGGCTTTTTCACTTACCACCGGTATTTCTTTTTTAATCTTTTTTACTTTTGCTTCTTTTGGGGCACTTTTTTTCACAGCCTTTTCTTCCTGTGTTTCCTCAGGAAGCGCCTTCTCTGCTTCTTCCGTTTTTTTAATTGGAGAAGGACGCGCCGTCAAGCACAAACGGTGCACTTTACCAATAATGGAATTTTTAGTCACGTTCAGAGCTTTAGCAATCTGTCCTGTTGTCATTCCCTTATCCCACATTTTTCTGAGTTCCTCAACAGTTTCCTCTGTCCAAATCATCTTTTTCTCCATCAAAATTGGTTACTTTAGTTGAAAATAGAACATTTCATTTAAAAAAGCAAGTATAACGTTTTTTTAAATTTTAGCAGAGTAGAATTCACAAAACGCATTGAATGGGAAGAAAATTTATGTTAAAAAAAATCACCTTAATCTGTTATTTTTTCTTTTATTCACTTTCGGTTTATGCCAGAACAGCAGATTTTTATTCCTATTTTGACATTATTCCTCTCCCCGATGTGCAAGAGGCTGTTTTTGGCCCTCAGGCAACTTCTTTCAAAACGGAAACAAATTCCATTTACAACCGGGGATATACAAATCGTTTTCAGATGGGAAATTCCTTTAAAACAGAATTCAGTCGCACTATTCGGCTATATGGAGCTAGCGAAGGAAGAATCAAAGCCTCTTATGAGGACGACCTAATAGCGCTTTTAGGGTTATTACCTGAGTACATGTATCAATATGTAGGCCCTGTTCTTCATGAGACTCCCGGAATGTCCGAAAAAATATTAAATCTCCCTGGGATAAAAGAAACCAAAAATCAATTTCCAAAAGACATCGCCAAAAAATTCAAGGATATGCCTGGGCTTGAATCTCTTTCCCCTGCTTTATATTTTGTATTAATGCCTGAATTTTGGGGTGAAGAATCCATAAATTCAGATAAAAAACAAGATACTCCGGCTGTAAGACCTAAAAAGCAACCCAAATTACCTGATTATCTGAAAGAAAGAATCGGATTATCGCCTACACGTAAATTAATTCCGGCCAAAGTAAGTGATAAAAAAAGCAGTAAGACAAAAAAAGCTTCAAACATTTTATCTGATTTTCAAACGATTAATCCAAGCTTAACTTCAAAATTAACAACACAGGACGTGAAAGTATTTGCCAGCACCCTTGATCCTATTGTCACCTGGGGAACAAAAGATGAATCACGCATTCTTTTTAAGTTGATAGACGGAGAAAAAGCTTTGGAAACCTGGGAAGATGAGCAAGGAATTTCTCTGGGAGAGGACAATAATCTAAAAGATATTGTAAACCCTTGTTGGCGTTTAGTTCAAAAAGCTTATTTCGGTGGAATATATACGGAATTTGCCAATATTGTAGCCCCCTACGGATATTCTCCGGAAGAATGGGCCTATACTTGCGACAAAACCATAAAAGCCTTTCGTATTACCAAGGCAACCAGACCGATGGCTGCATCCATTCGCCTTTACCGACTTGGGTATTACGACTCCTACATAAAGAAACTTCCTTCTCGGTGGCAAAAAAGCATGTATGCAACATCCGCAGCTATGATCAAAATGTACACGGCATTAAAAGAAGATATTGATACCGTGAGGGCTCAAAAAAAAGAAATTGAAGACAAATTTCTACATTTGCGCAATCTTCTCCTTATTGAGCCAATAATTTATTAAAAGCGTAAAAAAACAGTTGCATTTCAAAGATGTCTTGTGTATAAAGGTTTGCAAAGCGTAAAATCTAACTTTATAAGGTGATAAAAATGGCTCGTGTAACAGTTGAAGACTGTGTTGAAAAAATTCCAAACAGATATGAACTCCTCTTGATTGCCGCTCAGCGTGCAAAGGATATTGCCTCAGGGGCTCCGATTAAGGTAGAGCGCGATAATGATAAAAATTCCGTTGTTGCTTTGCGTGAAATTGCCGAAAATAAGGCTGATATTGAGGATTTGCAACGCTCCTTGGTTATGGGACTTCAAAAACATGTTGAGGTAGAAGAACCAGAAGAAGAAGAGCTGGAAATTTTGGCTGCAGAAAAAGAATTGTCTGCATTGGACAGCCAATTTGATGGTGAGACTATTTTAGATGCCACATTAGCTAATAGCATGCAGATTGAAGACAGCACTGGCGAGACATTGGATGTTGATACTGATGATTTGTCTTTAGATGATGATATGGATGATGACTTTTCTGATGCTGGCGACAGCTTTACCGATGATATGGGTGATTTAGAAGAGTAACATTTTGTTATCTTCTCATTAGAAAAACTGGAAAGAGCAGTTACTTTCCAGTTTTTTTATGTTAACCCAGACACCCCAAGACCAGCAATCACCTAACACCACGGACATTGAAACACCTCTTTTCCAAAGAACTATAAGCGAGTTAGACGACCAATATCCACCTTATGACGGAGAAACAATCAACATTAACGGTGTTGAGAAGACTGTTTACAACTCAGAGGGAAAGAGAATTGCGAAGTCCGAACCTGCTTTGAGAGCGTTCTATAACTGGTTTGGCGACAGTAAAGTTGTTGATGAACAGGGCAGACCGCTTGTCG
>CAYPIZ010000006.1:0-9652 GCA_964410935.1 uncultured Acetobacter sp.
CATTGAAAGTTGGTGATTTTTTTTGTCAAATTCAGGCATAAAAAAACAGGCAGGAAAACGGTTTGATTTTTCCAGCCTGTTTTTGAGCAACTAATCCTGTGCCCTGCACACGTTCATAGACTCAAAATTCCTAATGTTTAAGCAGATCTCTCTGCCCCTCTTTATACCCTGAATGAAGCCTTGCGACTGTTCCGGTATAAGAAAAATATTTTAACCCGAGGAGAGTTAAAATGCCATTTAATACGTTTGAATAGTATGCGAATAATTTTTAATATTTCGTTAATCAGCACACCATAAAAAAACGATGCTTACAAGTAAAAAATGCACTTATCACACGCTAAAGAATTTGTTGTTTAAATTGAAAATCTTAATTCCAGAAAGGCAGGTGCTCCCGCATGCTGTAATGATCCCGAGCAGAGATAATCAGGTGGTCAACTAACGTAATTTTTGCCCCTTTTAAGAGAGTTTTTAATTCTTTGGTGAGGCGCAGGTCACTTTGCGAGGGAACACACTCTCCGGAAGGATGATTGTGTGCCAGAATGATGTTGGATGCGCCATAGCGTAACGCATTGCTCAAAATCTCTCTCGGGCTGAGGTTGACCGCATTGATAGAGCCGGCTTGCTCAATGCTGTCCCTGATATATTTTCCTTGAATACTCAGATATATCACCAAAACGTGTTCTTGAGGCAAGTAGCCGATGCGTGTGCGACAATAGTCAACAACATTCTTTTTACCGTTAAAAAGCGGGGTGTCGCATTGTTCCAGATTGGTAGAACAAATTTTTGTGCAACAGGTGTGAATGAGGTTGCATAAAATAGCAGCACTTTGCCCAAGCCCGGGGAATCTCATCAAATCATCAACGGGTGCGGTCATAATATTGGCAAGGTTTTTATATTGACGGATTAGGGCCTTGGCTAACGGTTTGACATCTCTGCGCGGTATGGCATAAGTCAGCAACAGCTCTAAAAGCTCATATTCGGGCATGGCGTGTCCGCTATCTATGATAAAGCGTTCTTTCAAACGTTGCCGATGCCCGATGTAATCTTTTTCCGGTGCCGGAGCAGGGGAATCCTCGGTTGAGGCAGGGGATTGTGTTGTTTTCATGTTGTCTCCTTTTTTAAGTTATTTTTTATACGGAGGACGATCCAGCCCTTTCGGAGAATAGGTGAATACTTCGCAGCCGTCTTTGGTGACCCCGAGAGAATGCTCAAACTGGGCAGACAGAGTGCGGTCTTTGGTGACGGCAGTCCAATCATTCGGGAGGATACTGCAGAACTTTTTACCGATATTGATCATCGGTTCAATGGTAAAGAACATGCCCTCTTTGATGAGCGGGCCTGTCCCTTTCCGCCCGTAGTGCAGAACGTTCGGCTCATCATGGAAGACTCTGCCTAATCCGTGACCGCAAAACATTTCTACCACGGAATAGCCGTATTTATGCGCCCATTCCTCAATCACCGCACCAATATCCCCAAAGCGTGCGCCCGGTCTGACCACATCAATGCCACGCATTAAACATTCGTAGGTGACATCACAAAGGCGGGTGGCTTTGAGTTTCGGTTTGCCGACATAATACATTCTGGAAGTGTCGCCAAACCAACCGTCCAAAATCACGGTTACGTCAATGTTGACAATATCTCCGTCTTCCAGTTTGCGTTCGTCAGGAATCCCGTGGCAGACAACGTGGTTGATGGACGTGCAGATTGTTTTGGGATAGCCGTTATATCCAAGGCAGGCCGGAATGGCGTTATGTTTTACGATAAACTCCCGACAGAGATCATCCAAATGTTCCGTAGTGACGCCAACATCAACAAAATCCGTGATATAATCCAAACATTCGGCGGCTAATTTGCCGGCTTTACGCATGCCTTCAAAATCTGCCGTGCCGTAAATTTTTATCCCATTTTCATCTGTGGTAAACAATTTCTTGCTCCTTAAAAATATTCTTATGCACCTGTCTTAAACCAATTATTTAAAAATGCAATTTTTTTGTGAGATTTTTTGCATTCTGCCCCTGTCTTTTTTGATTTTGAGCTTATATAAAAGCCAAATAGGGAGGAAATTATGATATTTAAACTGAAACAGGGACTCTATGCATTTATTCTGATTGCCATAACGGCGGTATTGTGCCGGTATTTTACGCAAACCGGAATGGAAATTTTTTACGAAAGTTTGAATTTGCCGGAGATCACGCCGCCGCATCATTATTTTCGGTTTACCTGGTATGGCATTTACGGGTTGCAGTGGCTGAGTTTTTATCTGATTTTGACGGCCCCGCTTACCACGGAGCAGTTTAAAGAAGCCAATGCCTTGTTTGCGTTGCAGCTGTTTTTGATGGTGCTTTGGACGTTCAGTTTCTTTTTTATGGAGCAGCTGATAGCCTCTGCGGTGGTGATTGTGGTGCTGGATATGGTGGTGGCGATGATGTTGCATACGTTTTTGTTTATTAACGTGTGGGCGTTTCTTTTGCTTTTACCATACCTGTTCTGGCTTTGGTTTGCAACGTACCTTAATGTGTTTATTGTCTTCTTGAATTGAAAAATCAGTCGTGGCGCAATTTGAAAACGCCGTCTTCATAGCCTTGAATGGTCTTGTCCGTTTTGGCCATTTCTAACCGCTTTTCTGCCAGCGCAACGTATTCTTTCTCGCGCTCTATCCCCACATAGTGGCGGTTTAATTTTGCCGCGGTAACCGAGGTCGTCCCGGAGCCTAAAAACGGATCAAACACCACGTCCCCCTCGTTACTGGAAGCCAAAATCAGTTTGGCAATCAGTTTTTCCGGTTTTTGCGTGGGGTGAGAAGTGTTTTCAGCCATGGACCAGAACGGAATGGAAATATCCGTCCAGAGGTTTGAGGGGGCTGTCAGACGGAATTTTTTCCCCTCGTCTTCCTCATCACAAGCCCAATCTTTGGGGATACCGTTGTCATCTTTATACGGTGCCAGAACCGGCCGTTTTAATTTCACGGCATCAAGGTTAAAGGTATATTCCGGCGCTTTGGTGAAAAACCAGATGTCTTCAATGCAGTTTTTCCAGTTGTTACCGGAGCTACGGCCTTTTTCACGTTCCCAGGTGATGCGGTTTTTTAACAGAAAATATTTGCCGGCAATTTCCGGAATGGCAATGGAGGTGTTCCAGTCAGAGCAGATGTAGAGTGTCCCGTTCGGTTTTAGCGAGATAAACACTTCTGCCAGCCATTTGTCCATCCAGCGTTTATAATCATTCCAATCCATAGATTTGAATTCTTTGGTGCCGAATTTTTTGGTGAGGTTATAGGGGGGATCAACCACCACCAAATCGGCAAAATTTGCCGGTAAAAACTTCAAAGCATCAAAGGTATCCTGCAAAATGGTCTTATCCAAAATATCGGATACTTTGGCTTTGGTATTCAACGTAACGGCACGGGAGGCATACAAAGATATTTCCTCCGGGGAGAGGGTAATCGTCTTGTTGCGTGGTGCCGGTGTGTTGGTCATTTTTCCTCGCCGAATTTGTTGTTGACTAAAGCAGTGATGGCGTCAATGGCTTTTTCTTTATCTTCACCGGAGGCGGAAACTTTGATAGAAGTTCCCTTGGCAGCGGCTAACATCATCAACCCCATAATTGAATTGCCGTCAACGACTTGGCCTAAACGTTCTACTTCTACTTCGGCATTTAACCCGTCAATGGATTTAACAAAATTGGCGGCAGCACGGGCATGTAAACCGCGCTCGTTGATAATCTGCAATTCTGTGGTAATTTTATCGGTCATCTTTTACTTTCCTAACAGTTCTGAGGCAATGGTGATATATTTAATGCCGGCTTCTTTTGCCCCGTTGACGGCATCTTTCAGGCTCTTTTCTTTTCTCAGGGTGTTCAGTTTTACCAGCATCGGCAGGTTGATACCGGCAATCACTTCTACATTGGCTCTGTCCATTGTGGAAATGGCCAGGTTAGAAGGCGTTCCGCCAAACATATCCGTGAGCAAAATAACCCCTTCGCCCGTATCTACGGATTTTACTTTGGCTAAAATATCTTCCCGACGCTCATTCATATCATCACTGGGGCCGATGCATGCCGTGGCAATTTGGCTCTGTGGGCCGACAACATGTTGCATGGCAAAAAGAAATTCATCGGCAAGATTGCCGTGTGTTACAATCACAATCCCTATCATTTTTCATCTCCGCTTTTCCAGATTTTAACAGCCCCGAAAACGGCCATAATTTCAGCTTTCGTTTTGATGCGTTCCAACTCATCCGCCTTGGTTTGACGCCCGCGGAAAGAAAATTTTTCTACGGTTTCAATTGGTGCAGCATAGGTTCTTTCCACCTCTTCCCCGTTGACTTCCACAATCATCACATACTCAGACTCGGCCAACACAGCGCCTGTTTCCGGGGTGATCCCTTCCAATTTAACGGCAATACGGGTGTCACGTTTCAACAAAGCCGTGCCCTTGCCGTCATATTCCACAGACGGATTTACCGGTTGGTTTTGACGTGCATCAATAAATATAGCTAATTCGCCGAATTTATTTTCAATGATTTCAAAAAAATCCTGTTTTTCAATCAAGGTATAGTATTGGTTTTCCATCCTCAGCCCTTTTTCCTGTTATTTTAAACAGAGTCAGAATATCATAAAGTTTTATAAGTGTCAATTATGTTTCGCTTGGCGAAATTTATTCTTTTTGTTCCGACGGGGTAAAGGTTTCGGTTTTATCCTGAACCCGATTGAAATCTTGTGCCAGCTCAAACAGGCTTTTCTTTTCTTTTTTACGACCGGTCTTTTTTAAGATGAGGTCAGCCATTTCTTCAGGGGAATTTTCTTTATTTAATTCCGGCAAATCTTCGGCTTCAAAATCTTCTAAAGCCTCCTCACCGACAATCCGACGGGCTTTCTTTATCCCTTTGACGGCTTTATCCAACTCTGTTTCGGGGAGTTCCCCTTTGAGCTTGAGCGGTTTTTCGATTTTGTCGTGTAATGTCTGTCGGCGTAGCTTTTTCAAATTAAATTCCGCACCGGTAGCACGTTGGGTATCTGTTGCGGTGATCTTTGAGGAAAGACCCGCTCTTTCCGCAACCAGTGCCGTATCCATAATCAGATTAAGCTTCCCCGTCAACTGTTGTTCTTTGGTGATGCGCAGGAGTTCCGTTTCCGACAAGCCGGAATTCTGTTCTTGTTCGTATGCGGATGTGTGCGGGGTCTCTTCATCAATCAGCGTGATGTCAAAAAACGGCAGATTGACGATATCGTTTTCTTCTTCCTCTTCGTCATCGTAAATTTCATGTATTTTTTTTCGTAACCGGCGTAAAGCTATGGGGTTTGCCTTAGGTGGAAGGTTCGGTTTGTCCGTCGGGACGGAACGATCTTCCCGATTATTCGGGGTGGAAGCGGCAGACTGAGCGCGACGTAAAATACGGGCGGCATCTTCCTGATTTTTCTGTTGCCAATCAACAGTTTTTTTATTCTTTTTGGTGTCTGTCATCATTTCACTCCTTTACAATGCGCCATTATGACAAAGAAATTGCCTTTCTGCAAGAACTTTATTCCGGATGAAAGGTGATCATCAATGAAGAATCGGCTAAAAGCCCCGGCTTAACTTTGATTTTTTGCTTATTTTTAAGCGTTAGGGCAAACGGTGTGCAGGAGGTGATGTGATGAATCATATTATCCCTGAAAGAACTCCAATCTTCCAATTCCGGCAGATGGGTTTCCATTAAATCCAGCAGCTCCCGTAAAGAGGAATTGTTTTTTAGAGCGGTTTCCGGTAAATCCCATAACTCACGGAAAGCTCTGTTGTGAGATTTGAGTTTCAAAGACGGAGAGAAGATGATAACCGAATCCGTAATCTGATCCAAGATACTTTGTTGGAAAGCTTTGATATCACCAAGGTTGCGGGCGGCTGCCAAGCGCTCGGAAATATCTTCATAAGCAATAATTGACCCGTCCGAATGCATGGTGCGAATACGCCGAATGGTCCTCCCGTCGGGAATATAGAGCAGGTCTTCCAGCTGTCCGGTATTTATCAGATTATCAAAGGCTTTATTTTCTTCTTCTTTGTAGATTTTGAAGTCTGCCACTTCCGGTAGGGTGTTGCTCTCTCTGATTTTATCCAAAAAAGCGTTATAATGCGGTGCTGCGTCAAGGAAGTTTTCCGGCAAGCCCCAAAGGTGCAAAAAGGCCTCGTTCCCGAAAGTGAAGTGGTGCTTGCTGTCCAATATACAAAAGGCCGTATCCATGGAACTCAAAATTTCCAGATGCGAATCTATGTAGCTCTGATAGTTGCGTTTTGCTTCGTTAAACCCGGTGATGTCAATGAGTGAGCCGATAATATGTGTGGTTTTCAAAGAAGAATCGTAATACGGCATTTCGGTGATTTCATAATTCTTCAGTTCCCCCTCGCTCAAAATGCTGATTTGCTTCTTTTGGGCAGTGTTAGATTCTTTGGCGTTCTTAGCCAATTCCAGCAAATTGGTGGTGTTGCCAAGGTCATGCAGAACGCTGTTTGACGGACGAAGCTCTTTAAACTCCTTTAAGCCTAAGAGTTTTAGGTAGTGTTTGTTTAAGATTGTGACATCCAGATTGCTGTTGCGGAGCCATACCGGATAGGGCAGGTTGTCAATCAAAATCCGAAAGTCGGTTACTTTTTCACGACAGGCATCGGCCTCATTGGTGGCTTTCTCGATGAAAGCCGTGGTGGCGGAAATATCCCGAAACCATAAACAGTTGCTGCTGATTTCCGCATCGGCGGAATTGATGCGTGTACCGGAAACCATAAAGGTCTTTTTGTTCCGGCTCTTGAGAATCCGTTCAAAAGACAAGCCGTTGCGTTTCAGCGTATTAAAAGCCAGGTTCAACGTATCGGCATCGGGTTTATCAAATAAACTCAAAACTTCCGCTAAGGTGCTGTTTTCACCGTTTTTTAAATTAAGCATAGTGCTCAGCCGACGGGAGCAATATTGATATTCTTTCCCTTTATAGGTGGTGAGTGTTAAGTAACCGTCCTTGGCGGCGTACAACATTTCTTCATAATAAAGATTGGCTTGGGTCTTGCCGATCAGCTCTTTTTTCAACAGGCGGTGTCTGCGGATGAGCCAAATGGCGAGTACGGGAAAACAAAGGCTTAGTGAAAGCCAGACGTAGAGCAAGGTAGATAAGGTTTCTATTGTCATCGCTTTTCCAAAAATAAAAGTTGTCTGTTTATTTTTATTTTGATATATATGTTCTTTGTAAGGCAAAAGACAGCTGAAGGCAAATTAAAAATTGAAAGAGTAAACAAGCATGTATACGTTAGTTTTTGATACAACCGGAAACGGTGTGGCTTTAGCCCTCTATCAAGATGGGAAACAGCTCCAAAAGATTGAAAAAACAATGGAATTCGGGCAGGCGGAAGTTCTTGCCGTTGCCGTAAAAGAGCTGCTTGATACTGCAAAAATTAATTTTGAAGATGTCAATTTGCTGGGAGTTTGTACGGGGCCGGGGTCTTTTACCGGTGTGCGGGCAGGGCTTGCTTTTGCACGCGGTTTGGCACTCGGATCACCCAAACTCAAGATTACGGGGGTATCCGCATTTGAAGTTTATGCACAGATGTTAGAAGAAAATAACAGGGCTTTTTATAATGCGGTTGTAATTGAAACCAAGAGGGAGGATTTTTACTTTCAACTATTTGATAAAAACTTAAACAAGCTTTCTGAACCAATGGCTCTTACTCGGGAAAGTATTGTAGATAAATTAAAAAATCGGCAGACCAGTTTTATCGGGGACGGCGTGGAGAGATTGCTCTCCGTTCCTACGGGCTTGCAGATAAAGTGGGTGGAGCTGAGCACAATAATGAGTGCCGAATCGCTTTACAATACGGTTTATGCAAAATATTTTTCAAAAAATCTTGATTTTCCAAAACCGCTGTATATAAGAGAGGCCGACGCTTGTGTAAAATGAGCAAAAATTTATAGCGCTGTTATAAATTTTATTATATAAGAACAATAATTATTGAAAGAGGTATATTGTGACTAGATCTGAATTAATTGAAAATATAGCCAAGAAAAATCCTAATTTGTTGGTTAGTGAGATTGAACGTATCGTTAGTGTCATCTTTTCCAGCATTACGGCTGCATTGGCAAAAGGCGATAGAGTAGAGTTCCGCGGTTTCGGCGTTTTCTCTATTCATAAGCGCGCTCCGAGAATTGCGCAGAACCCGAGAACCGGTGATAAGGTAAAGATTGGAAATCGCAATATCGTTCATTTTAGAGTTGGAAAAGAATTACACGAAAAGCTGAACGAAAACTAAATCAGACAGCTGATAATTTTGGGGAGATCGGATTATGTGGTTGGTTAAATTGTTAGTAGCATTGCCGTTTTTGTTATTTTTTGTCCTGTTTCTGGTGGAAAATAACGAGCTGGTTGATGTGTGGCCCGTTCCGGATCTCAAAGTTGCCGTCAGTGTGGTTTATTTTATTTTGTTTTGCTTCGGATATTTATGTGGCAGAGTTTCGGCGTGGAGTGCTTATGCTCCACTCCGGGCAATGCTCAGAAAACAGAAAAAGGAAAATAAAGTTCTTTCCAAAGAACACGAAAAATTAAACCATGAACACGAGCGGCTTAATCAGCAGATTACCATTTTGCAGGAAGAAGTTGATAAAGGCGAGGAGAATCGTCCGTTTTCGCTTAATCGCAAATTGAAAAGTTGGTTTTCCAAATCCGCTACGGAAGAGTAAATCATTTAAAGTGAGGGAAATATGAATTGGCTAACGGAAATTGTCCGTCCGAAAATTAAAAAGACAACACCCAAGGAAATCGCAGATGATTTGTGGGTGAAGTGTCCGGAATGCGGGCAAATGCTGTTTTCAAAGGAGTTGAAGCAGTCGCTTTATGTGTGCACAAAGTGCGGACATCATCTCCGGCTTTATGTGGATAAGCGCTTAAAGCAGTTGTTTGATGACGGTATTTATATGGAAATGGCCTTGAGTGCCGTTAAGGAAGATCCGCTTAAGTTCAAAGATACGCAACGCTATACCGATAGATTGCGTGTTTATCGCAAAAAGACCGGTAATAATGATGCAATCAAGGTCGGTATCGGTAAAGTTGCCGGTGTGCAGACCGTTATTGCCGCAATGGATTTCTCCTTTATGGGTGGGTCTATGGGCACAGCCGTTGGCGAGGGGATTGTTTCTGCCGCTAACTATGCTTATGATCATGATTGTCCGTTGGTTATTGCCAGTGCTTCCGGTGGGGCGCGTATGCAGGAAGGCATGCTGTCTTTGATGCAGATGGCTCGTACGACCGCTGCCATTAACCGCCTCAAAGAAAAAGGTTTGGCATATATTTCTATCTTTACGGATCCGACAACGGGTGGTGTTTCCGCTTCGTTTGCCATGATCGGGGATATTCATATTGCCGAGCGTGGGGCGATGATTGGTTTTGCCGGTAAGCGTGTGATTGAGCAGACCATTCGTGAAAAATTGCCGGAAGGTTTCCAAACGGCGGAATATCTGAAAGAACACGGTATGGTGGATATTGTGGTAGAACGTAAAGATTTGAAAGCCACGTTGGACAGAGTTATTTCTCTGTTGGTTGGTGGTGAGGCAAAAGCCGTTTAATCATCTGCCGTTAAGATCATAAAAAAAGGACACCCGAAAGAGTGTCCTTTTTCATGTGGCGTACAATTATCTGGTTTTAC
>CAYPIZ010000006.1:9752-18078 GCA_964410935.1 uncultured Acetobacter sp.
CTGCAGGGTTAACGATATTTCCGTTTTTGTCACAACGTTTATAGGTGTCTTTGAATTCCTCTTTTTGGATGCCGTAAATATCGTCTAAATTAGAGATATTCAGTACGCCACCGGCTTTGATGTTCATTTGTTCACCCCAAGGTGCCGGGAAAGATAAGTCATCTTTAAGCGTAATAAACTTCTGAGCACCGCCTTTCGGACGATATTGCTTTGGGTTGCTCGGATCAACTTCATATTTTTTAGCAAAAGTTGCCGCGTTGATGATATATTCTTCACCACCCGGGTTTTTAGCAATCATATCGCCTTCTTTAGCGGTGTTTTTGGTTTCTTCAACGCCGTTTGCGGTTTTGGTGACAACAACTTCACCAGCCTTTGCCGGACGAGCTTTAATACGTGCAGATTTTGCAGCCAGAAAAGGCTTTGCCCCATTGGCAAGAGCATCTTCTACAAATTGTTTTACTTCTGCTTGTGATTTTAATTCAGTCATGTTTTTTCTCCTTTAATGCGGTCGGATTTCTGACCATGGCTACATTTGCGCACTTTTTAAAAAATGACCGAATTGCTGCATCCTATTGATTTTACACAAAGTATTTCGTTTGTATTTTTTTAACTTTTATGGTATAATGTTGGAAAATGTAACCATGGCTATTTTTGCAAAAAGGGCAAAACATAGCTTTTTTTATGTGGGCTTTCTTCGTATCAAACATATTGACATTACTTGGGTTTTTAGGTAACTTGAGGGTAATCGGTGCGGAGGAATAATGATCTCAAAAAAGGAAATACGTTTGTTTTTGGTGCTGTTTTTAGCACTCAACGTGGTTTTTCTGTTTTATCAATGCACTTTGTTTGTCGGTAATCACGATTGGGATTGGATGAAAGGGACAACGCAGCATTTGCGTCTGGATACCGGTTTGTTTGAAGGGCGGTATGCCAAATTTATTTTCAATATGCTGTTGTTTGACGGGAATATCCTACCGTGGTTAAACACCCTTGTCGGGTTTGCGTTTTTGGCCTTAGGTGCGGTGTTGCTTGGGAAATATTGGCAGCTGCCTTCGTTGTTGGCTCGGCTGTTTGTGGGGCTGAGCCTGGTGTTGATGCCGTTTATTTTGGGGTGGCTCTATTTTCCGCTCAATCTTATCGGGAATTTTTTTAGTGTTTTCGCGGTGGTTCTGGGGCTGATTTTGGCAGAAAAATCCTGTTGGTGGAAGCAGAGTTTGGCGATTGGCTGTTTTCTTCTGGCGTTGGGTGTCTATCCGAGTGCGGTGGAGATGATGCTGGTGTGTTTTTGTTTTCGCAATATTCTCTTTTTCCCGAAAGACAAGAGGGAATTTTGGCAGCCTTTGGGATGTTTGTGTGTCGGAATTGTCGGTTTTAAGATGATTTTATGGGGGCTGACGGTTAAGGGGCTGATTTTTGAAGCGCAGTATAATATGCAGACCGCAACCCTTAGCGTGCTTTGGGAACATTTCAAAGCACTACCGCTCTGGATTGTTCAACAATTTTGGGCAACCTCGCCTTTCTTTCCGCGGGGGATGAAAATTGTTATGACAATGATTGCGCTGGGGGCTCTCTTTTTACAAAATAAAAAAACACTTCCGTTTTTTGTGGTGGCATTGGGGGCTACGGTTCTCAGTGCTTTCCTGACGCGTGATCCGAGTGAAGTTTTGTTTATGCCTCGGGTGAATTTTTACGGCTTAAACGCTTTTATGGCCGGGGCTACGGCGGTTTTGCTGGTGCAGAAGAAAAGGGCAGTAAAAAATATCGGCATGCTTCTAAGCGGAATATTGATTTTTATGAGCGTGTGCGCAGATTGTTATGCACAAAAGGTGTGGTCTTTCGGGCTGGCGGCGGAGAATAATTTGATTGAGCGCTTGACCTCGCGTGTGGAAGAACGCGGTTTGGGTGAGAAACAGCTGATCCCGGTGGTGGCAGGGGAGCTGAGTTTGCGTCCGCGTTATTATACGGAAGCGTATGATAAGCCGTCGCCGTATGTTTTGGAAAAATCTTTTATGGTGCGACACATTCCCTCCGGTATGTTAAATTTCTATGCCGTTGAACCATGGGCAGCGCCGAACTCGGCAATCTATGATCTGTCTGCGGAAATTTACGCTTTCCTGACGGAAGCCCCTCTCCCTTGGCCGGCAGAACGGGGACTTTATGTGGATGATCGCTATATGATTCTTTTGCTGACGGCACAGGGAATTAGCGATATTCAGGCGCAACTACCGCAACAATAATTTGCAACGGCTCTTGATTTTTCATCTCCCTCCTTACTACATAAGCAGTATAGGAGAAAAGACATGAATGCAGATAAATTTACAGTAAAAGCACAAGAAGCCGTGAAGAACTCGGTGGATTTAGCCGTTCAACACGGACATCAAATGGTTACACCGCTCCACCTGTTGAGCGCTCTTTTGGATATGAAAGAGCCGGTGGTGGAGAATCTGTTGAGCCAAAGCGGTGGCAATGTAGAACGCATTAAAAAGGATACAGCGGAAGAGTTGGCAAAAATTCCGGCTGTCAGCGGTGCAAACGTGCAGACCGGTTTGGCACAGGATTATAACCGCCTGTTGTTGGATGCGGAAACTTTCAGTACGCAGAATAACGATAAATTCGTTACTTTGGAACGCTTATTGCAAGTGTTGGCGCAATCTGCTGGGAATACGGCAGCACAAGTGCTCAAAAATAACGGTGTTTCTCCGGTAAAGCTGAATGAAGCGGTTAAGGCCTATCGTAACGGGCGTCTGGCTGATAGCGAAACGGCAGAAGATACGTTTGAAAGTCTTAAAAAGTTTACCATAGATTTGACAGCCCGCGCCAAAGAGGGAAAGTTGGATCCGGTGGTCGGGCGTGATGCGGAAATTCGGAGAACGATACAGGTCCTTTCACGGCGGACAAAGAATAATCCGGTGCTGATTGGGGAACCGGGTGTCGGTAAAACCGCTATTGTGGAAGGGTTGGCTATGCGTATCATCAATAATGACGTGCCGGAAAGCCTGAAGCGGAAAAGACTGCTTGCTTTGGATATGGGGGCGTTGATTGCCGGTGCAAAATTCCGTGGTGAGTTTGAAGAGCGCTTGAAAGCCATTTTGAAAGAAGTGGAAGAGGCCGCCGGACAGATTATCCTGTTTATTGATGAAATGCACACTATCGTCGGGGCAGGGGCGAGTGAGGGCTCTATGGATGCCTCTAACCTCTTGAAGCCGGCATTGGCGCGTGGGGAGTTGCATTGCGTGGGCGCAACCACTTTAAACGAATATAAAAAGTATGTGGAAAAAGATGCGGCATTGGCACGGCGTTTCCAACCGGTTTATGTGGATGAGCCTGATGTGGAAGAAACCATTACCATTTTGCGTGGTATTAAAGAAAAGTTTGAACTGCATCACGGTGTGCGTATTTCCGACGGGGCATTGATTGCGGCGGCAACCTTGGCGAATCGGTATATTGCCGATCGTTATATGCCGGATAAAGCCATTGACCTGATGGATGAGGCTGCTTCTTCGCTGCGTATGGCGGTGGACAGTAAACCGGAAGAACTGGATACGCTGGATCGTAAAGTTTTGCAGTTGAAAATTGAAAAAGAGGCCCTCAAAAAGGAAAGTGATGAGGCATCTAAAAATCGGTTGGCAGAAGTGGAAAAAGAACTTGCCGAACAGGAAGAAAAATCCCGTCTGCTTTCCGCAAAGTGGCAAAAGGAAAAACAAGATCTGCACAGCATCACCGAAATTAAAGATAAATTGGATAAAGCCAGAAGTGAGGCAGCCATTGCCGAGCGTAACGGTCAGTATGAGCGGGCCGGTGAGCTGCAGTACGGTATTATTCCAAAGTTGACGAGTGAACTTGCCGGTTTGGAGAAAAACACCAAAAAAGCGGCAGAACAGACCGTGCAACCGGAAGATATTGCCAAAGTTGTTTCTAAATGGACGGGAATTCCGACAGATAAAATGCTGGCTTCCGAGCGGGAAAAACTGCTTCATCTGGAAGACTTTTTGCAAAAGCGGGTTGTGGGGCAGGATAAGGCGGTGGCCACGGTGGCAAATGCCGTACGGCGGTCGCGTGCCGGTATTGCTAACCCTAATCAACCGATTGGGTCGTTCCTCTTCTTAGGGCCGACCGGTGTGGGTAAAACGGAGCTGAGCAAGAGTTTGGCAGAGTTCCTGTTTAATGACGAAAATGCAATGTTAAGAGTTGATATGTCCGAGTATATGGAAAAGCATTCCGTTTCCCGGTTGATCGGCTCGCCTCCGGGATATGTGGGGTATGATGAAGGCGGTTTGTTGACGGAAAGTGTCCGCCGTCGGCCGTATCAGGTGATTTTGTTTGATGAGGTGGAAAAGGCACATCCTGATGTGTTCAATATCTTGCTGCAAGTGCTTGATGACGGACGGTTGACCGATGCCAAAGGACGGACGGTGGACTTTAAGAACACCCTGATTATCATGACGTCAAACCTTGGTGCGCAGTATTTGACGGATAAAACTCTGAATGCGCAAGAGCAGGAAAATAAGGTATATGAAACCTTGCGTGCGGCTTTTCGTCCGGAGTTTATCAACCGTATTGACGACATCATCATGTTTAACCGTCTGACACGGGAAAATATTAAGGCGATTGCGTCTTTGGCGTTGGCAAACATAGAAAAACGTCTGCAAGATCGGGGAATTACCTTAAAGTTGACGGATAAGGCAACGGATTGGATTGTGACGAACGGTTTTGATGAAGTCTATGGGGCGCGTCCGCTAAAACGTCTGTTAAAGCACGAGCTGGAAAATAAGCTGGCGTATGCTTTGCTGGCAGGAGATGTGCCGGATAACAGTGTTGTCAAAATTGATGCCGATACGGACGGTCTGATTATCGTTAAATAACCAAAGAGAAACCCCGAGGAAACTCGGGGCTTTTCTTTACTTTGTTTCGGGGCTTATTTACTTAACCCTAACGGACGCAAAATACCGATCATCCCTTCAGCGGCAACGTCGTTGATGATTTTACCTTCATCATTAAAGTAATAGAAGTTCATCATCGTGGCGGAGAAGTGTTTTCCCGTTGGGGCAAGGCCTAAAAACTCGCCGTCATGCGTACCGGAGTTTGTCCACCGAACGACAACAACGTTTCCTTCTGCAACCATTTCTTCCAATTTCCATTGCACATCAGAGAAGCCTTGACGTACCCATTCCACAACGGAAAGGTAGCCCTTACCACCGTAAAGCGGTTCAGGTGAAGCCGGTGTGTAAAACGGGGCATCATCGGCAACCAATTTGGCAGCCAGATCATAATCCAGCGTGTTAATCATGGTTTCAAATTGTTTCATAGTGGCTTTGTTACGCGCGGTATAATCCGGTGTGGTGTTTTTTTCACAACCGAACAGCATGATGCAAACAAGCATTAAAGAGAGTATTTTTTTCATTATTTTCTCCTAAATTAGACGGTTAATACGTAAAAATTATCTGCTTAATCCCAACGGACGTAAAATACCGACCATGCCCTCTGCGGCAATGTCGTTGATGATTTTGCCTTCATCGTTGAAGTAGTAGAAATTTATTTTAGTTGCGGAAAAATGTTTTCCCGTTGGGGCAAGGCCTAAAAATTCGCCGTCATGCGTACCGGAGTTTGTCCACCGAACGGCAACAACATTCCCCTCGGCGACCATTTCTTCCATCTTCCACCGGACGTCAGAGAAGCCTTTTCGCATTTCTTCCACGACGGAAAGGTAGCCCTTACCCCCGTAAAGCGGTTTGGGGGAGGACGGCGTGTAAAATGAAGCGTCATCGGCAACCAATTTGGCAGCCAGATCATAATCCAGCGTGTTAATCATGGTTTCAAATTGTTTCATAGTGGCTTTGTTACGCGCGGTATAATCCGGTGTGGTGTTTTTTTCACAACCGAACAGCATGATGCAAACAAGCATTAAAGAGAGTATTTTTTTCATTATTTTCTCCTAAATTATGATTATGTGTGCTATGCTAACCATTTGAAAGAAAAAGTCAAGAACCGTTTTCGGCTTGTCTTAGTGGTGTTTTTTTCACTCTTTTAAAATTTTGCTTTTATTTTAAAAAAAATGAGTTAAAAAGAAAAAAGTTCTTGATTTTTAAAACAAAACATACATATTAGTTGGTATGTAAAATGAACAAGTGAGGTACTAATGAAAAAGATTGTTTGTTTATTGGCTCTGGCTTTGACTGTGGCAACACAGGCTAAGGCCGAATCTATCGTTGTGATAGACCAAAACGGAACGGTTGTTCGCCAGATTATGACATCTCCGGACACTTATACAACCACCACAACCACGACTACGGCAACAACAACTCCGGCTCAGACGGTTACGGTTGTCCGCGAATCCCCGGTGGTACAGAACAGTTACTATTACGATAGCGGGGCAACAAATGCTGCCGTTGCTGCCGGTGTAACCACTGCCGTTGTGGGTAGTTTGTTGTTAGGTAGACCACATCATGGTGGCGGTGTGGCTCCTGCTCCTCATGGTGGTATCGGTAGACCGATTGGCGGCCCTGGTCATCGCAGATAATATTTTATGAAAAAGTTCAGCCCTTCTTCGGAGGGGCTTGATTTTTTTAGGGTAAAGCTTGTTGGGCTCTTGACTTAATTGTTTTTAGCACCTAAATCTATTGCAGATGATGTTTTTTTATTTTTAATAGAGGATACAATGAACGCAAAGACAGAAAAACAGGAAGAAACTGTTGAAGAAACCGAAAACGAATCTGCTGTTGAAGTTGAAGAAACTCCCGCCGAGGCTGAAGAAAAAGAAGCAATAGATGCCGGTAAGCTTGAGGAAGATTTTAATAAACTTAAAGGGGACTATGTTCGCCTCTATGCGGAAATGGATAACATGAAAAAGCGCTCTCAGGCGGAGGCTGAAAAAACGATTAAGTTTGCCATTTCCTCTTTTGCCAAAGAACTCTTAGGTGTGGCAGATAATCTGGAACGGGCGGTTTCTGCTATGGAAGGGAATAAGGAGAGTTGCGCAGAGTTACTCAAAGGGGTGGAATTGACCCAGAATGAGCTGACGAAAGTGTTTGAAAAATTTGGGATTAAACGCTTTAATCACCTTGGACAGAAGTTTGATCCGAATTTTGAACGCGTGGTTCAGGAAGTTCCGGCAGAGGGGAAAGAAAGCGGTATTATCCTTTCCGAATTGCAAGCCGGATATACCATACATGACCGTATCCTCCGTGAAGCCATGGTGGTTGTTGCTAAGTAAGACAAACAGAATTACTTAAAGTTTCCGGTGTGCTGCGCATCGCGTTGCATATCCAGAATGTCCGTTAGGGTGAAAATACTGTAAAATTGGGTGATGACTTCTTGCACTTTGTGGTAAGCCAGAGCCGGTGTGAACACGGATGATGTTTCAAACATATCCTTGTGGCTGTGGACGGCAATAAGGAGGGTCTTATCCCAAAAGCTGAAATCAATTTTGTTGCCTCGAAAGAGACGTTTTACCTCCAGCATTTTTTCCATAAAAACAGGGGTGAGCAGCACACGTGCTTCAATCTGATTTTCAGAAGTCACATCCCACTGTTTTGAAAATACGACATCTTCCAGATTAACGGCCTTTCCGACGGAGAAACGTCTCCCACAAAGCAAAAAGTATGACAGGGCCGAAAAAATGTTTCTCTTTTCGGTCACAATGGTTTGCGCCGTGACCGGGTGGGTGAGTTCCAACTTTATGAAAACACCGGTGAAAACCACATTATGATTTTTATGACGTCCGCTTTTCGTGACGGAAATCAGTTGTTCCTCGGCGATAGCAATTTTATTTTGGTGATAACTTCCCTGAAAGGTGTCGTCAATTGCGGTTTCATTAAAACCGGCAGTCAAATTTGAGGCCAGAATGGTTTCATCGGTAATAGGCAGTTCGGGAGAAGGTGTCCGAGTGATCATGTCCTTCCAACGGGGGAGGCGTGAGGTGTTGTATTTTATATCTCCAAAGAAGGATATCATTTTGTTCATTACCAGATTTTTGGTGCGCTTTTTATAGATGAAATTGGGTATATCGCACACAGAAAACATTAAACAGAAATAGATAACCACGTTTTGCCATTCATCAGAGTTGGTCGGAATAACCCATGTCAAACCGAAACGGTGCATTGCCCCAATCGGCAGTATGAGAAAAAGCAAAAACAGACCGTAACAGCAGAATAAATATTTTTTACGGATACGCTCCAGCTGAGCATAATCCTCTTTTAGATGTTCGTTATAAAATACGCGAAAATCATTGCGTAGTTTCAGTAGTTGCGGATCCGGACGTTGTGGCATAATGTTACTCCTTTGCGTCAGGATAAGCTATAAAAAGTTAAGATTTATATAAGTTTAGCGG
>CAYPIZ010000007.1:0-1456 GCA_964410935.1 uncultured Acetobacter sp.
AAATTCTGCGTTATTTTCAGCATGGCACTCTTTGTTTGATATTTCATGTGTGTCGTTTGAAATTTATGAACTTTTTATTTAGGAAAAAAATCACCAAAGACGGTAAACTTATTGTCAAAATCTGCAAAATTCCTGTTTTTCGCAAGAGGATTGATACAAAAGGGGAAAAGTGATTATATTTTCCGCCTATCTCTGCTATTTACAAAAAGTTCTTGCATTTTAAAACAAACAGGCTATATTGCGTCTGTCCTTGCCGTAGGGAAACCTTCGGCTATACATTAATTTTATTTGTTGAGAATCCATAAGGAGAATTTATATGACTAAATATGAGAGTATGTTAATTGCTCGTCAAGACTTAGGCGCTTCTCAGGTAAATGACATTGTTAACACCTTGTCTGATGCCATCAAAAAAGAAGGCGGCGAAGTTGTAAATGTTGATAATTGGGGTTTGAAAAACCTTGCTTATCGCATTAAGAAAAACCGTAAAGGTTATTACGTTGTTTTGAATATTGCTGCTCCGGCAAATGCTATCTTTGAATATGAGCGTCTTGCTCGTTTGAACGAAGATATCATTCGTTTCATGACAGTTAAAGTTGAAGAATTTGCCAGCAAACAGGAAGAAGCTCCTGTTGTTGAAGCTGAAGCTAACTAGGAGAACGGTAATGACAAAACAAGGATTTTTTAAGAAGAAAAATTTGAGTGACAATCCGAACTTTAAGATTGATTACAAAGATACAAAGTTTCTTTCCCGCTACATTTCGGAAAAAGGCAAAATTATGCCTAGCCGTATCACTAACGTAACAGCCAAGACACAAAGAGAAATCGCTCGTGCCGTTAAGCGCGCTCGTTTTGTTGCTTTGTTGCCTTATGTTGCAAACTAATGGAGGGTTGACTTATGGAAATCATTCTTTTAGAGCATGTTGCAAAATTAGGTAAAATGGGTGATCGCGTTAATGTTAAGAGCGGTTATGCCCGTAACTATCTTTTACCGCAAAATAAAGCATTGCGTGCAACTGAAGCAAATATTGCTTTCTTTGAAAAACAAAAAGCAGAATTAGAAGCTCGCAATAAAGCCTTATTTGAAGAAGCAGGCAAAAAATCTGAAGAATTGAAGGGCTTTAGCGCCGTTATCATTCGTCAGGCTGCTGAAACAGGCCAACTTTATGGTTCTGTTACCATCAGAGACATTGCCAACGCTATCAATGAAGCCGGTTTTGCTTTGGAACGTCGTTTTGTTGCTTTGGATAAGCCGATTAAGTATCTTGGCGTTTATCCTGTAAAATTGAGCTTGCACCCTGAAGTTTCTCAAACAATTTTGGTAAATGTTGCCAGAACGACTGATGAAGCTAAAAAGCAGGAAAAAGCATACAGCAACGAAGAAACTGTTGCTGCCGCTAACTAAGCTTAAAGCAATATGCAATAAAAATCCCCGCTGAGTTTTCAACGGGGATTTTTT